>NZ_JAGLEJ010000030.1 GCF_023145115.1 Algiphilus sp. | reverse complement strand
CACCACGTCGTGGGACACGACCCGGTTTCGTATATGGATCACGTGGTCTCCCCCTCGGTGCTGGCGGTTTCTTACCGCTCCGCAAAGTTATATCGCGCCGGTACCGACGCGGGCAAGGCGCGCGGTGCGCGCGGACCGCTCAGCGCAGCACGATGATCTCCGCGCCGGCAGTGATGCGCCCACTCTCGATCACGCGCCAGAAGATGCCGCGCAGGTTGAGACGGCGGGTAGCGGCTGCCTGCACGAAGCGCAGCGCATCATCGCCGAAGCGGGCGTGGAACTTCGCGCAGCCGTTGTGCGGCTTGGGCGTGACCTCGACCAGCGCCTCGCCGACACGCAGGTGCGTGCCGGGCGGCAGATTGTCGGCAGAGATGTCGAGATCGACATAGAGGTTGTCGCCGGACAATCCCAGCGGCTGGCCATTGCCGATGAGCTCGGCCACCGCGTGGCGCATGACGGCGATCTGGGCTTCCGGGTCGCGGGGCCGCCGCCGGGTCCAGCCGTCGCCCACCAGGCCGTGCTCGGTACAGAGCTCGGCCTCGGTCAGCCTCTCGCGCGAGCCGTCGGCGAGCCGCCGCACGATGCCGGCAAGGCTGCCGCGGATCATCGGTTCGGGCGCCAGCGCCTGCAGGCCCGAGCGCAGCTCGGCCAGCGAGCGGTGCCTGCCGGGATCGCCACGGGGGCCGTAGGGCTCGCGCGCGAGCGCACTCATCGCGCCGTGCCGTCTGCGCGCCCGTCGCGGCGTCCCGCGCATCGCGGAACGGGGATCATGCGCTCGTTGCGGCCAGCAGCGCCTGGTACTCGGCCGGGCCGAGCTGACGCGGCGCGACCAGCGATCGCCCACTGTCGGGATCGGCAAACGGTCTGCACCGGTGGCGGCCGCGCAGTCGGTCGACAACCAGCGTCACCAGCACCCGCACCAGGATTGCCGGTGCCATGCCGTCCGTCGCGTCCAGCGCGGTGCGATCGCCGCGCGCCGTCCGCGCGTGGATGCCGCCGCGCGATGGGCCGATCCTGTCCACCTCGGCGTCCCAGCAGGCGCGGATCATGCCCACGAAGGCGATGCCGGGCACACGACCGAGGTTGGCGATGGGGGTATTGCAGCACTGCGCGTACCAGCGCTGCGGTCCTCCGGGTGTCAGACGCACGCAGGCCAGCTGCTCGGTGCCCGCGGTCAGTTCCAGATGGCCGGCGCCGATCAGGTAGATGTCAGTGCCGCCGTGCCCGTCGAGCACGGTGTCGGCGCACCCCAGGAAGTGCGCGTAGGCCTGACAGTCGGCGCAGTAGCAGTTCGAGCGCACGCCCGTCGACGGACCCGCGTCGTGCAGCCTGCCCCGGACCGCCCCGCAAGCGCAGACGATATCGACCTCGCACCCCATGCGGCCTCGCTCCCCGCTCCTGATGGCACAAAGGTAGCCGTTGGCGGGCCGGCGGGCAAATGCCGCGATCTCAGGGAAAGACCGGCTTGTGCGGCTCGGTGGCGCCGACCTCGACCTCGGGATGGTGATGGCGGATGCGCTCGACGACGGCTTCGACGTGCTCCTTGCCGACGTCCACCATCATCAGCAGCTGTCCGCGCTCGATGGCCTCCTCGTACTGACGGATTTCGCGATTGGGCAGCCGGATGCCGATCATGCTGGACACCCAGGCACCGAAGCCGGCGCCGGCAAGCGTGGTTGCCGCCACCAGGCCGCCACCAAGGGCGAGCCCGGCGGGCGGAAAGGTCACCGCCACCAGTCCTGCGAGCAGACCGGTGACACCGCCTGCGGCGAGTCCGTGCTCGGCGGATTCGATGAGATCGGTCTTCTGGCGCAGGTCGGCTTCGGGCAGGTGGCCCATGGGCGCGCCCTCCTTCGCCACCACGTGGATGTGGCGCTCCTCGATGCGGGCGAGCAGGAACTCGTCGACGATGGTCTCGGCGAGCTCCAGATTCGGGACCAGGAAGTAGAGTCGTCTCCTCATGCCGGTCTCCTTGTTCGCGATGCGCGGGATACCACCCTACGCCCGTGATCCGGCACATCCAAGCCCTGCCCGGGGACGAGACACGGCAGCTGCCGTCGGCACACGGGCGCCTTCAGAGGGGCCGCAGCAGCATCGGCTCGTCCCGCCGCCTCTAGCGGCGCAGTCCGAAGCGCCGGGACAGCAGACGATCCCTGATGGCGACCGGCACACGCGCCAGGCGTGGCAGCAGGCCGCTGCCCGGGCCGATGCGGATGATCGGCCGCGGCTTCGGCGCAAGGGCATAGCGCACGCACGCTGCCGCGAAATCCGGTGCCGGCATGCCGCCGCGCTGCGACTCGCCGGCCCGGCGCGCAATACCCTCGCGGTGCGACGCATAAAGCATCCAGTCGTGGGCGTCGGTCTGACGCCTGGCGCTGTCGCCGAAGCCGGACCGGACGGCGCCGGGCTGGACCAGCAGCACCTCCACACCATAGGGCGCGAGCTCCATGCGCAGCGCGTCGTTGAGGTGATGCAGCGCGCCCTTGCTGGCACAGTAGGGCCCCGCAAAGGGTGTCGTCAGCACTCCGGACACACTGCCGATGTTGACGATGCGCCCTCTGCCGCGGGCCATCATGCCCGGTGCGACCGCCTGCACGACCGCCACCGCGCCGGTGAGATTGGTTTCCCAGAGACGGCGAAGATCGGCGAGCGGCACTTCGGCAACCGGCCCCATGACCGGGATACCGGCATTGTTGACCACCAGGTCGATGCCACCGTGGACGCGCTCGATCTCCGCCACCGCCGCGCGGATCGATTCGCCGTCGGTGACGTCGAGCGCATGGCCCTCTAAGCCGGCTTCGCGCAGCGGCGCCAGCGCCTCCGGCCGGCGCGCGCTCGCACAGGTGGTGCAGCCGGCGGAATGAAAGGCCTGCGCGAGCGCCGCGCCGATGCCGCTGGAGCAGCCGGTGATGAGCACCACCGGCGAAGCGGGGAGCGCCGTCATGCCCCGCTACGGACGCGGCGGAGCGCTAGCGCCCGCCACCCAGCAGACCCGAGGTCGCGTTGCCCAGCCCCTGGCCGACCGTCCCGAGGGTGGAGCGCACCGGCTGACGCTGGTCCATGGTCAGCGTTCCCGGTTGCACGGCGCCTCCGATGCGGACGTTGAAGCTCGCCAGCTGCTCGGGGGTCATCGGCTCCTGGGGCGGCTCCGGCGCATCGGGTGGCACGACGTACACCACCGGATAGGCATAGTAGGCCTGCGGATAGTAGTAGGCGTAGGGATAGGGGAACGGGTCGTACGCGTAGTAGTAGGTCCGCGCCGCATCCTGCTCCGGCCACAGGTAGAGGGTCTCGGCCTCGACCTTCGGATAGCGGTAGGCGTAGTCGCCGACATTGCGGGTCTCGGCACCATCGACGCTGCCCACGATGGTGATGTCACGACCGGGCTCGAATTCGGCGGGATCCTTGTACTGGTCGGTACAGGCAAGGAAGCGGCCGACATTGCTGTCGCCGCGCGTCGGCCGCGCATTGCGGTTCAGGGCCTTGCCGAGCACCTCGAAGCAGGTCCGGTCCTGCTCGTTCTTGAGCGACAGGATCATTCCACCCCAGCGCACCCGGCCGGGCGACTGCGCAGCGGTTTCGCTCGCCGCGCCGGCGCCGGCATCGCGCGGTGTCACCTCGGGGTAATCGCCGCGCAGCGCTTCCGGTGTGGCGCACGCGCCGACGACCAGTGCGGACAGCAGGGCGAGAAGCGGTGTCTGGTATCGCATGACGAACCTCCTGATTGCATGCCGTCCGCGCGGAGTGCCTCGCGGACTGAGGTCGATACGGGAATCCTCCGGCAGCAGATGCGCCACCGTGATGGGTCGGACATGAACGGATTCTGACCACACGGGCCGGCAGGCCCCTGCAGGCACCAACATTTCAACATTTCGTGTATTATTGAATAATGCAGCATGATGATGCAGTCGATGGTCTGTCGGCGCTGGCGCACGGCGTCCGGTTGGCGCTGTTCCGCCGCCTGGTCCGCGCCGGTCCGGAAGGATCGTGTCCGGGCGAACTGCAGGAAGCGCTCGGCCTTACCCCGTCGGCGCTGTCCTTCCACCTGAAGACACTCCGCCAGGCCGGTCTGGTGGGTGTGCGGCAAGCCGGACGACACCTGTTCTATTCGGCCGAGTTCGACGCCATGAACATGCTGCTGCAGTACCTCACCGAGAACTGCTGCGCCGAGTCCGGGCACGACTGCGCCCTCCCCTCGCAATGCGCCACGTCCTGATCCTGTGCACCGGCAATTCGGCGCGGTCGATCATGGCGGAGGCCCTGATCAATCATCTCGGCGGCGACCGTGTGCGCGGCCATTCGGCCGGTTCGAACCCCGGGCGGACACCTCACCCGATGGCACTGGAGACGCTGCGCCGGGCCGGCGTGCCGACGACCGGGTTGCGCAGCAAGTCCTGGGACCGCTTCACGACAGCAGGCGCACCGCCGCTGGATCTGGTGATCACGGTCTGCGACCGGGCTGCCGGCGAAACCTGCCCGCTGTTTCCGGGCCCAGCGCGCAAAGTGCACTGGGGATTGCCCGACCCGCCCGCCGCCGGCGATGAATCCGCTCAGCGCCTGTGCTTCAGTGCCGTGCGCGACACGCTCCACCGCCGCTTCGCGACGCTTGCGGCGTGGCCGGATGCTGACTGGGAACGCGCCGATTTCACGGACCGCGTGCAGGCGCTGCACAGCGACATCGCCTGACACGCCAAGAGCCCCGCCCGCCATGCTGCGCAACCTCCCCGCCCCCGACCATCTACCCGCCCTCGAGCCGGACGCGCTGTCGCGCGACCCGGCCCGCGCGCTCGGCCTGCCCGACGGGCACCCGCCGCGCATCCTGCTGCTCTACGGCTCGCTGCGCGAACGGTCCTGTTCGCGTCTGCTCACCGAGGAAGCGGCGCGGTTGCTGCAATACATGGGCTGCGAAACGCGCATCTTCGATCCCGCCGGCCTGCCGCAGGCCGACAGCCCGGGTGCCGCCGAGCACCCGGAGGTCCGCGAGCTGCGCGAGGTGTCGCTGTGGTCGGAGGGCCAGGTCTGGTGCAGTCCCGAGCGGCACGGCGCCATCACTGCCGTTCTCAAGAACCAGATCGATCACATACCGCTGGCGCTGGGAGCCAGCCGTCCCACCCAGGGCCGGACACTCGCGGTGATGCAGGTCTCCGGCGGATCGCAGTCCTTCAACGCGGTCAATACGCTGCGCCTGCTCGGCCGCTGGATGCGGATGATCACGATTCCCAACCAGTCGTCGGTGCCCAAGGCCTGGCAGGCGTTCGACGATGACGGCCGCATGAAGCCATCGGCCCACTACGAGCGCGTGGTGGATGTCATGGAGGAACTGGTGCGCTTCACCGTGCTCACGCGCGGCCACCGCGAAGCGCTCACCGACCGCTACAGCGAGCGCGTTGCGGCGCATGCCGAGCGCGCTGCAGCCGAGGCAGGAGCCCGCCTGTGAGCGGCTTCGAACGCTGGCTCAGCCTGTGGGTGGCGCTGTGCATGCTCGCCGGCGCATTGATCGGACGGGCGCTGCCGGAGGGCTTCGCCTGGCTGGGCGGGCTGGAGATTGCGCGCGTGAACATTCCGGTGGGCCTGCTCATCTGGTTGATGATCATCCCGATGCTGATGAAGGTGGATTTCGCCACTCTGTTCCGCGTCGGCGCGCACTGGCGGGGTTTCTCGATCACCGTGCTGGTCAACTGGGCAATCAAGCCCTTCCTGATGGCCGGACTGGCCTGGCTGTTCGTGCGCGTGCTCTTCGCCGGCTGGCTGCCGACCGCGCAGCAGGACAGCTACGTCGCCGGCCTGATCCTGCTGGCGGCGGCCCCCTGCACGGCGATGGTCTTCGTGTGGAGCCGACTGGTCGGCGGCGATGCCAACTTCACGCTGACGCAGGTCGCTCTCAACGACGCCATCATGATCGTGGCCTTCGCACCGCTGGTGGCGCTGCTCCTGGGTGTCACCAGCGTGCCGGTGCCGTGGCAGACGCTGCTGCTGTCGGTGCTGCTCTACATCGTGGTGCCGCTGGTGATCGCGCAGTTGTGGCGCGCACAGCGCCTGTCCGTTTCCCGCGCGGCGCTGGACGCGACGCTCGACCGGCTGAGCCCGGTGTCGACCATGGCGCTGCTGGCCACGCTGGTGCTGCTGTTCGCCTTCCAGGGCGAGCGGATCCTGTCGCAGCCGCTGATCATCGCGATGCTCGCCGTGCCGATCCTGTTGCAGGGGACGCTGACCTTCGCCGCGGGCTACGTCGCCAATCGTCTGGCCGGCGAGCGCTTCGATGTCGCGGGGCCGAGCTGCCTGATCGGCGCCAGCAACTTCTTCGAGCTCGCCGTTGCGACCGCCATCGCCATCTACGGGCTCGACAGCGGCGCGGCGCTGGCGACCGTGGTCGGCGTGCTGGTCGAGGTGCCGCTGATGCTGACCCTGGTGGCGGTCGTCAACCGCAGCCGCGGCTGGTACGCGCGGTCGCCCTAGCTTCCCGGCGCCAGCAGGCGCCGATGCTCGACCATGATGCAGCGGTCCTGCACCACATCGATGCCGGCCTCGGCCAGCCGGCCGGCCACTTCGTCGTTGCGGATGCCGAGCTGCAACCAGACGGCACGCGGCCGCAGCGCGATCAGGGCATCGAGGTGCGCGGGCAGATCCTCCGGGCGCCGGAAGACGTCGACGATATCGACCGGCGGCAGGTCCTCGAGCCGGGCAACCGCGTCGACCCCGAGGATCTCCGGCGGACGCGGCTCGTGGACCGGGACCAGGTAGAGCGCATAGCCCGCCTCCTGCAGATACCGCGGGACGTAGTAGGCGGGTCGATCCCGGTGCGTCTCGCCGCGCGCGCCGAGCACCGCTATGGTGCGCGACTCGGCCAGCAGCGCCGCGATCGCGGCATCCGTATCGAGGATGTGGGCATTGACCGTCATGCGGCGGCACTTCCCTCGGCACCGCATCCATGCACGAGAACAGTGCCCCCTGCGACACGGCGACGCCGCAGGCATGCACAATAATAGTGCACTCCGGTCACCGCTCAGGCACCGAGCGCGTCGTTGCGGCTGATCAGGATGAAGTCCTCGTTGTACGCACTGCGCGGATGCGCCACGAACAGGGTGATGATGGGGTGCTCGTTGCCATCGCGCAGACGACGCTCCGGCTCGGTGCCGTCGGCCCCCTCGTCGCGCGCCCAGATGGGCGGGCTCGCGACGTCCGACGGGTCCCGGGGCTCGGCGCGACCGGCGCATGCGGCCAGGATGAAGCGGGCGTCTCCCTCACGCTCGCAGAGCGCTATGGGACCGTCGTCGTCCGCCACTGTCCGCCGGTCGCGGCCGAGACGCCAGTGCTCGGCACCCGCGCGTGTGCGCACCCAGTGCGCGTGGATCGTCATGGGATCGTTCGTGTTCGGTGCCATCGCCACCAACCTCCTCGCTCGTCGTACGGAAAGTAATGAAGGCGGCCGCAGGGCGCAATCCGTCCGGTGGGGACGGCAACGGGGCAGCGCCCTCTTTCCGGTGCGGGCACCGCTATAATGCGACGCTCGAATTCGCATACGGAATCCGCCGTGTCCGCTGCCAACGACCAACAGTTCATGGGAACCGCCCTCGGTGTGCTCGGGGCCCTCGTTGCCATCACCGTCCTGATCATCATCGCCGCGAATCTCGTGGGTGGTGACGACGATGCGCTGCAGGAGGCGGAAATCCGCCAGATAGAGGCGCGCGTGCAACCGGTTGCCATGGTGGCCACCGACGCGTCACAGCTCCCCAAGCCGGAGGAGAAGCCGGCGCTCGATCTCAGCGCCGCCGAGATCAACGAGCAGTTCTGCGCGGCCTGCCACGCCAACGGCACGCTGGGCGCGCCGGTGTTCGGCAGCGCCGACGCCTGGGCCTCCCGCCTGGAGGAAAAGGGACGCGACACGCTGGTGTCGCACGCCATCAACGGCTTCAACCAGATGCCCGCCCGCGGCGGCAATCCCGACCTCAGCGACGAGGATATCGAGAAGACCGTCGACTACATGCTGGAGGAAGCCGGCGTCTGATTCGCACGCTGCAGTCGATTCGCAACAGAGGGCGTGTCATATTTGGCACGCCCTTTGCTTTTTCAGGGGGTAGTCCGGATCGGCGTCTCTCGGCTGCCGAGGCAACGATCGGGGCTTTTCCACACTGTCTTACAAAACTGGAGAGGCTTCACTCATGATGACTTTCAAGCGAATCGTCGCAGCTGCAGCGCTGGGCACCGCCACCATGGCCCCCGGCGTGGCCTCGGCCGATCTGTCCGGCAACGCGGGTGTGATGAGCCAGTACCTGTTCCGCGGTCTCGAGCAGGGCCCCGCCGCCGCCGCCTACGGCGGTCTCGACTACTCGCACGACTCCGGCTTCTACGCCGGCACCTGGGCCGCGACCATCGGTTTCGCCAGCGCGAGCGGCACGAGCTCCGAGGTGGACCTCTACGCCGGCTTCTCCGGCGGTGATGCGGTCACCTACGACGTCGGCCTGATCTACTACTACTACAGCGAGGAGGACGAGCCGGGCGACGCCGATCCGACCAACAACACCATCGAGGTCTACGGCTCGCTGGGCTTCGGCATGTTCTCGCTGTCGGCCTACTACGCTCCGGACACCTACTTCGCCGCCACCAACCCCGACGGCAGCGATGCCGAGGGCGCCTACGGCATCTACGGCTCGATGAGCGCGCCGCTGACCGACATCCTGGCCTTCGACGCCGCCATCGGCCTGAACGGCGGTGAGGGCAACGAGGCGTTCGCCGGTCCGGACGAGGATCAGTACATCGAGTACAACGTCGGCGTGTCGGCCGGTCTCGACAACGGCTTCGGCTTCGGCTTCGGCTTCGTCGGCACCGACATCGAGGACGACGATCCCAAGCTCGTCGTCGACGCCAGCTACAGCTTCGATCTGTAAATCCCCAGAAGCTCCGCAGCACGACTGGGGGGTCGCATCGCGCGACCCCCCTTTTCTTTGCGCGGCCGGCGGTGCGGCTACACCGACCGCCGATCGAGATCCCGGTAGCGGACGGCTTCGGCGACGTGACCGGGGCCGATACACGCCTCCCCGGCGAGATCGGCCGCCGTGCGCGCGACCCGCAGCATGCGGTGGTAGGCGCGCGCCGAGAGCTGCAGGCGTTCGACCGCCTGCAGCAGCAGCGCCTCGGCATCCGCGCCGATGGCGACATCGCGCAGCGCCGCGACATCCAGCTCTCCGTTGAGACACCCCTGCCGCGCGTGCTGCAGATGCCGCGCCTCGCCGACCCGCCGGCGCACGCTCGCGCTCGACTCGCCGCCGCTTTCGCGGGCCGCGCTCAGCGCGCTGACCGGGACACGCGGCACCGGAATCTGCAGATCGATGCGGTCGAGCAGCGGCCCCGAAACCCGCCCGCGATAGCGGCCGACCTGTTCGGGCGTGCAGCGGCATTCGCGCTCCGGATCGCCCAGCCAGCCGCACGGGCACGGATTCATCGCCGCCACCAGGAGGAAGCGGGCGGGGAACTCGTCCGCGCGCGCGGCGCGCGCGATGCTGATGCGACCGGATTCCATGGGCTCCCGCAGCACCTCGATCGCATCGCGTCGCCATTCCGGCAACTCGTCGAGGAACAATGCACCATTGTGGCTCATGCTCACCTCTCCGGGGCGCGGCACGTTGCCACCCCCGGCCAGAGCGGCCGCCGAGGCGGAGTGATGCGGCGCACGAAATGGGGGCACGCCCCATTTTTGTGCATCGAAGCTGCCGGCAACCGAGTGGATGGCGCCAACCTCGAGGGCCTGCGCATCGGTGAGCGGGGGCAGCAGGCCCGGCAGTCGCGCGGCCAGCATGGACTTGCCGCTGCCCGGCGGACCGATCATCAACAGACTGTGCGCACCGGCGGCCGCGATCTCGAGCGCGCGGCGCGCCTGCGGCTGACCGGTAACGTCGGCCAGATCGGGAATCGCGCACGCACCATCGCCCGCCTCCAGCCGGTTCCGCTCCGCCGCACCTTCCGCCGCGGGCAGCGCGCCGGCGTGCACCGCCGCGCAGATCTCCGACAGCGTGTCGGCCGGGTGCAGCGGGATATCGTCGACCAGGGACGCCTCGTCGAGATTGGCGCGCGGCACCAGGACACCGGCGGCGCCGTGCTGGCGCGCGCGGGCCACGCTGGGCAGCAGGCCGCGGACGGGGCGCACGTCCCCGCCGAGCGAGAGCTCCCCCATGACCTCCACGCCGGCGAGCGGCCCGTGCGGAAGCTGGCCGGAGGCCATCAGGATGCCCAGCGCCATGGCGAGATCGAAGCGACCGCTGTCCTTGGGCAAATCGGCCGGCGCCAGGTTGACGGTGATGCGCCTTATCGGCACCTCGTAGCCGCACTGGAGGATGGCCGCCCGCACGCGATCCTTGGCCTCGCGCACGGCCGCCTCGGGCAGGCCGACCACATTCCAGCCCGGCAGCCCCGGGGCGAGATGGACCTCGACGGAGACCGGATCCGCCGCCAGCGCGTTGACGGCACGCGAGGCGACGGTGGCCAGGCTCAACGGTGGCCGGAGCCCGTGTCGCCTTCCAGGTCACGGATACGCGCTTCCAGCCCCTCGAGCTCGGCACGCGTGCGCGCCAGCAGCTCCGCCTGCGCGTCGAATCGCTCGCGCGACACGAGATCGAGCCGGTCGAGATGCGAGCGCAGCAGGGCGCGGAAGTTGGCTTCCACCTCCGCGCGCATGCCGCTCATCCCCGGCACGGCACGCACCAGGCGTGCGGCGAGCTCGTCGAGCTGTGGCGTCTCCGTCATGACCGAGAGTATGGCGCCCATGGGCGATCGATGCCAGACGCCGGCGCACCACGATGCAGCACCGGGTCTCCGATACGACCCGGGAGTTGGCACGACTCTCGCATAGGCATGGGGCATCCGAGCGCTGGCAGCCGTGCTCGGACTCACACGACCAAATGGAGTCTGGAATGAAACTCATCAGCGCAATCATCAAGCCGTTCAAGCTTGACGAGGTGCGTGAGGCCCTCTCCGAGATCGGGGTTCAGGGCATCACCGTCACCGAAGTCAAGGGCTTCGGCCGCCAGAAGGGGCATACCGAGCTGTACCGCGGCGCGGAATATGTCGTCGACTTTCTGCCCAAGGTGAAGATCGAGGTCGCCATCGAGCCGGACAAGCTCGAGTCCGCCATCGAGGCCATCACCAAGGCCGCGCACACCGGGAAGATCGGCGACGGCAAGGTCTTCGTCTTCGAGCTCGAGCAGGCCGTGCGCATCCGCACCGGCGAAACCGGCACCGACGCGCTCTAAGAACGTCGCCCCGAAACAGGAGCTAATCAATGGAATCGCAACTCGCTTACGCGCTGGATACCTTCTACTTTCTGGTAGCCGGCGCCTTCGTCATGTGGATGGCGGCAGGCTTCGCCATGCTCGAGGCCGGCCTCGTCCGCGCCAAGAACACGGTCGAGATCCTCACCAAGAACGTCACCCTCTTTGCCGTGGCCTGCATCATGTACCTGGTCATCGGCTACAACTTCATGTACGGCGGCGGCTACGTGCTGCCCGGCTTCGACCTCATCCTGAGCATGACCGACAACACCGCCGAAGCCGTCACGGCCGGTGGTGAGGGCGCGCCCTACTACTCCAACCTGTCGGACTTCTTCTTCCAGGTGGTGTTCGTGGCGACGGCCATGTCGATCGTCTCCGGCGCGGTTGCCGAGCGCATGAAGCTGTTCTCCTTCCTTGCCTTCGCGGTCGTCATGACCGGCGCCATCTACCCGATCCAGGGTCTGTGGAGCTGGGGCGGCGGCTTCCTGAGCGAGCTGGGCTACAGCGACTACGCGGGCTCGGGCATCGTCCACATGTGCGGCGCGGCCGCTGCGCTTGCCCTGGTCGTCGTGCTCGGTGCGCGCAAGGGCAAGTTCGGCCCCGACGGCAAGGTCAACGCCATCCCCGGCGCCAACCTGCCGCTGGCGACCCTCGGCATGTTCATCCTCTGGATGGGCTGGTTCGGGTTCAACGGCGGCTCCGAGCTCGCCGTCGCCAGCGTCGACAGCGCCAACAACGTTGCCCGCGTGTTCGTGAACACCAACATGGCGGCGTGCGGCGGCGTCATCGCAGCGCTCATCACGGCCAAGATCATGTTCGGCAAGGCCGACCTCACCATGGCCCTCAACGGCGCGCTGGCCGGTCTGGTGTCGATCACCGCCGACCCGCTCTCGCCGAGCAGCCTGCTGGCCACCATCATCGGCGCCATCGGTGGCGTGATCGTGGTGTTCTCGATCGTCGGCCTCGAGAAGATGAAGATCGACGATCCGGTCGGTGCGATCTCCGTGCACGGCACCGCCGGCATCTGGGGCGTGCTCGCCGTCGCCGTCTTCAGCGGCGCCAGCTTCGGCGCGCAGCTCATCGGTATCGCCGCGATCTTCGCCTGGACCTTCGTCCTCTCCCTGATCGTCGCCTTCATCATCAAGGCAGTGATCGGCCTCCGCGTCAGCGAAGAGGAAGAGGAAGCCGGCGTCGATATCGCCGAGTGCGGCATGGAAGCCTATCCGGAGTTCACCAACGAATAAGGCCCATGTAGATGCTCGTCTCCCGGTCTGAAAAGACCGATTGCGGGCTCCTTCGGGAGCCCGCTTTTTTTTGCCTTTCGCAACGGCACCGGGCTGGTGCGATCCCGGCCGTCCGGACATGCCCTGCCGCGGCAGCCAGACCGCGACCGGGCGGCGCGCTAGAAGGTGTACGCCAGACCGATCGTGAAGCGGTCCTCGTCCATCTCCAGGCCGCGCTTGTCGTTGTAGAAGGTGCGGTCGACGTCGACCCGCAGCGAGACGCTGTAGCGGTACAGCGGCACCGCCGCGCCGATCCCGGCGCGTACGCCGTGGAAGATCTCGTCGGCACCGGCCGAGCCGCCGGCATCGTCGACGCGCAGCTCGTAGCGCTGCCAGCGATAGCCGGCGCGCACGTATCCCAGGATGTTGCCGAAGAAGCCGCCGAGGACCGCCGAGGCGCCATAGCCGTAGTCGGACTGCAGCGTGAGCGAGGCATTCCCGGCGCCGTTCTCGACGGCGCCGCTTCCGGTGATGTCGGCATCGCTGATCTCGAGCTCGACGCCGAAGGCACCGTTCCCGACCGGGGCGAGCGACCCGAGCGCGACCCCGTAGCCCTCGCCGGAAGCCGAGAAGCCACCGCCCTCGGTTGCCGGACCGTTGACTTCGAGGTCGGCGGTCGAACCGAATGCCGTGACGTAGGGGCCGGGCACCAGAGCGGCACCCATGGCGGCAGGCATGGTCAGAAGCAGTGCGGCGGCCAGAGCACCGCGACCGTGAATGGCGACTCCCTGCATCACGCACTCCCCGAGTGGCATCGTAGAAGGCTCCGAGGCTAGCACAGCGCCCTTCGGGCGCCGTCGCCGGCCGTCACTCAGGGGCCGCCGGCTATGCGCTCGCGCAGTGCCGCGTGGCGCGCGCGATCGAGCGGGTAGCGCCAGACCAGCGCCACCACTGCCAGCTTCACCAGTACCGGCAGGCCCGCATACAGGAAGATGAGCATGTCGCGGGCGCCGTCGGTCTGCTGCCCGGCGGCGGCATCGAAGCCGGCCCATTCCAGCAGTGGATAGGTCAGCCCCACCGCCAGTGCGAAGGCGAGCTTGGTGGCCATGCCCCACAGGCCGAAGTAGAGGCCGGCACGCCCGCCGCCGCCCGCTGCGGTGTCCTCGTCGATGACGTCGGCCTGCATGGAGGCCGGCACCGCCTGATCGATCCCCAGGCATGCGCCCGACAACACGCAGATGAGCAGATACCACGCGAAATCCCCCTCGCCGAGCTGCGTGGCAAAGGCAAAGACCAGGGCTGCCCAGATCATCGACGCACACCAGATCCGGTGCTTGGCGCGGCCGCTTCCCAGCCGCATCCAAAGCGGCAGACCCGCCACCGCGGACAGGAAGTACACGATCAGCGCGATGCCCGCCTGCTGCTGGCCGACGTCCAGCACGTGCAGATTGAAGAACAGGAACAGCGTCGCGGGCACGCCATTGGCAGCACCGTTGGCCAGATAGGCCAGCAGCAGACGGCGAAACGGCCGGTTGGCGACGAGCAGGCGCATCCCCGCGCGCAGGTCGAGAGCCGCACGCTCGGGCACGTCCGTCTCGCGCACCATCGCGAGCAGCCAGGCCAGGCAGAGCGGCAGCGCTACCAGCATGAACCAGAACAGCGACTGCAGCCCCGCGGCCTCGCTGCCGGTCGCGCGCTGCACCGCCGTCGGCAGCAGGATCGCGACCAGCGTCCCCAGCACCGCGAATCCCTCGCGCGCCGCCGTGATCCGCGAGCGCTCGTCGTAGTCGGACGACAGCTCGGCGCCCCAGGTCTGGTAGGGCAGCGATACCAGCGTCCAGCCGAGATACGCGACCAGCGCCGCGAGCAGGAGGTACGGCCAGCCGGCGTGCGGCGGCGGCGCGAAGAGCCACCAGGTGCCCGCCAGCAGCAGCGGTGCGCCGGCGACGATGAAGGGCCGCCGCCGCCCGTATCGACCGCGCCACCGGTCGGACAGCCATCCCACACCCAGGTCGGTGACGACGTCCCAGATGCGCGCCCCGAAGAGCACGGCCCCCACCGCGGCCGCGCCGATACCGGGCAGCGCCGCGTAGTACGGCGGCAGGAAGACCACCAGCGGCAGCAGCATGGCGGTGAGGGGAAGTCCGGGTGCGCCGTAGGCGAGCAGCTCTCCCCGGCCGAGGCGCCGGACGGATGCGGGCATGGCGGGACTCCCGGACGACCCAGCACGGCCGCCCCGGAGAGGTCGGCCGCGCCGGATCTACGCGCTGCGGATCAGCGCTTGTCGATGCCCACGTAGTCGCGCTTGTCGGCGCCGGTGTAGATCTGGCGCGGGCGACCGATGCGCGTGGTCGGGTCCGAGGTCATCTCGATCCAGTGCGCCACCCAGCCGACAGTGCGCGCGATGGCGAACATCGGCGTGAACATGTTCACCGGGATGCCGAGTGCCTTGTAGATGATGCCGGAATAGAAGTCGACGTTCGGGTAGAGCTTGCGCTCGCGGAAGTAGTCGTCCTCCAGCGCGATGCGCTCGAGCTCCATGGCCAGCGCCATCTGCGGATCGTTCTCCTGCCCGAAGTGCTGCAGCACCTTGTGGCAGTGCTCGCGGATGATGGTCGCGCGCGGGTCGAAGTTCTTGTAGACGCGGTGCCCGAAGCCCATCAGGCGCACGCCCTCTTCCTTGTTCTTGACCTTCTCCATGAAGGGCTTGACGTTCTCGGGCGTGCCGATGTCGTCCAGCATGCGCAGTACCGCCTCGTTGGCACCGCCGTGCGCCGGCCCCCAGAGCGCGGCAATGCCGGCGGCGATGGAGGCGTACGGATTGCAGCCGGTGGAGCCGGCAAGACGCACGGTCGAGGTCGAGGCGTTCTGCTCGTGGTCGGCGTGCAGGATGAACAGCACGTCCAGCGCCTTCGCCGCTACCGGATCCACGTGATAGGGCTCGGCGGGTACCGCGAACATCATCTGCAGCAGATTCGAGCAGTAGTCGAGATGGTTCTGCGGGTAGATGAAGGGCTGCCCGAAGTAGCGCTTGTACGCCGCCGCCGCGATGGTCGGGATCTTCGCGATCATGCGGTGCGCGAAGATCTTGCGGTGCTCGGGATCCTTGTTGTTGGTGGTGTCGTGATAGAACGCCGACAGCGACCCGACGATGCCGGTGAGCATGGCCATCGGATGCGCGTCGTAGTGGAATCCGTCGAAGAATCGCTTGAGCGACTCGTTGATCATGGTGTGCCGACGGATGCTCTGATCGAACTCCTCGAGTTCGTCGGTGCCCGGCAGCTCGCCGTTGAGGATCAGATAGGCCACCTCGATGAAGCTCGAGTTCTGCGCCAGCTGGTCCACCGGGTAGCCGCGGTACATCAGCAGACCGGCGTCGCCGTCGATGTAGGTGATGGCCGACTCGCAGGAGCAGGTGCTGGTGAAACCGGGATCGAAGGTGAACACGCCCTGCTGGGCATAGACCTTGCCGACATCCAGGCCTTCGGGGCCGACGGTACCCGTCTTGACGGGCAGTTCGGTCTTGTCGCCGGTTTCCTCGTTGAGGAGGCTGTATTGCGCCATGGGCAGCTACTCCAGTTCCTTAGACGTCGGGGCGCGCAGGATAGTGCGCCGGATAGGGTGCGCGCGCGACCCCGCTGTCGACCGCGGCAGCGGCCACAGCGGGCGGCACGAACTCGATCAGGCGGGGATCGAGCGGCTTGGGAATGATGTACTCAGGCCCGAAGCTTAGCGAAGTTTGGCGATAGGCTTCCATGACGACGCGTGGCGCGGGCTCGTGGGTAAGCGCGCACAGCGCGTGGACCGCCGCGATCTGCATCTCGGTATTGATGCGCCGGGCGCGGACATCGAGTGCCCCGCGGAAGATGTACGGGAAGCCGAGGACGTTGTTGACCTGATTGGGGAAGTCGCTGCGCCCGGTGGCCATGATGACGTCGTCGCGCGCTGCCAGCGCCTCGGACGGCATGATCTCCGGCACCGGATTCGACAGCGCGAAGACGATCGGCTTCGGCGCCATGCTCTTGAGCATCTCCACCGACACCAGCCGCGGGCCGGACACGCCGATGAACACATCGGCGCCGTCGAGCGCGTCGGCCAGCGTGCGCCGGTCGGTATCCACCGCGAAGGACTGCTTCTCCGGCGGCAGGTTCTCGCGCCCGCTGTGGATGACCCCGGCGCGATCGACCATCAGCATGTTCTGTCGCGATGCCCCCATCGCCGCCAGCAGGTTCATGCTGGCAACCCCCGCCGCGCCGGCACCGAGGCAGACGATGCGGATGTCCTTGATGCGCTTCTCCTGCAGACGCAGCGCATTGACCAGGCCCGCGGCCACGATGATGGCGGTGCCGTGCTGATCGTCGTGGAAGACCGGAATGTCGAGGCGCTCGATCAGCGCCTGCTCGATGCGGAAGCAGTCCGGCGCCGCGATGTCCTCGAGATTGATGCCACCGAAGGTGGGCGCGATGCGCGCCACCGTCTCGATGAAGGCGTCCGGGTCGCTGGCGTCGACCTCGATGTCGAACACGTCGACATCGGCGAACTTCTTGAACAGGACCGCCTTGCCCTCCATCACCGGCTTGCCGGCCAGCGCGCCGGTGCGGCCGAGACCCAGCACGGCAGTGCCGTTGGTGATCACGCCGACAAGATTGCCGCGCGAGGTGTAGCGGAACGCCTGCTCGGGGTCGTTCTGGATCTCGACCACCGGCTCGGCCACGCCCGGCGAGTAGGCCAGCGACAGCTCCTCGGGCGTGGTGAAGGGCTTGGTGATCGCGATCGCCAGCTTCCCGGGCCGGGGCTTGGCGTGATAGTCAAGCGCTGCCTGCTTGAAAGCGTCGGACATCGGAGGCCGTCGGAACTGGTTCTACCGGAAGCGCCGCGATGCGGCGCACTGGGGTCCGCCGCGCGGGCGCAGCGGTGCCGCGACCGCGCGCACAGCGGCGGTCGCGGAAGACACAGTGTCGCTAGCCGCCGTAGCGCTTGCGGAAGCGATCAACGCGCCCGCCGGAGTCGAGGAGCTTCTGCTTGCCGGTATAGAACGGGTGGCAGCTCGAGCAGACTTCGACGTGCAGCTCGGACTTGCCGAGCGTGGACTGCGTGTCGAAGGTGTTGCCGCAGCTGCAGGTCACCTTGACCGGCGCGTAGGTGGGGTGGATATCGGCCTTCATCGCGAAAATCCGGGGGTTCAATAAAGGGCGCGGAGTATATTGGAAAGCGCGCCCGGATTGCCAGTGCGCGCGCATCGACGGCGCGCGGGTGGCGCCCGGCGCCGGAGATCAGTCGTTCTCCGCATCCACCGCCACGTCCCACTCGCCGGTTTCCGCGACCGTCACCCGCACCACCATCGGCCGGCAGCACACCGAGCAATCCTCGGTATAGGCGGCATCGCCCGCGGACAGGTCGATGGTCAGGGAGATCGTCTCCCAGCAGCTCGGGCAGGTCACCAGGGTCTCTTCGAGCATGACTCAGAGGAAGTATCCGAGCAGGGTGTTGAGATGGGCGCGACCGAGCGCGGTCGGCCGGGCACCGGCGTCGTCGACCTCGAGCAGCCCCTGCCGCTGCGCGCGCGCTATCACCGGCGCGACCTCCTCGCGACGCAGCGCCGTGCGCGCTTCGAGTTCCGGCCAGGCGAATCCGTCGTGCAGCCGCAGCGCGTTCATCGCGAACTCGAATGCCCGCGCTTCGCGCGCCACCTCGGATCGGTCCTGCAGCACGGCGGCGCTGCCGGCGGCGGGCATGTAGCGGCGCGGATGGCGCTGCCGCACGCGACGCTCCACGGCCAGACCCTCGTCGGTCGTGCTGCTGATCTTGCCGTGCGCGCCGGCGCCGATGCCGATGTAGTCGCCGAAGCACCAGTAGTGGCGGTTGTGATGACACTGCCGGCCGGGTCGCGCCCAGGCCGAGGTCTCGTAGGCCGCGTAGCCGCCCGCGGTCAGGCGCTCGCCGCCGGCATCGAGCATGGCGGCCGCGGTGTCCTCGTCCGGCAGCACCGGCGGCGCCGCCGCGAAGGCGGTGTTCGGCTCCAGCGTCAGGTGGTAGTACGAGATGTGCTCGGGGGCGAGCGCGAGCGCGGCGTCGACATCGGCCAGCGCACCGGCCATGTCCTGACCGGGCAGCGCGAACATGAGGTCGAGATTGACGTTGTCGAAGCCCGCGGCCCGCGCCGTCTCGAAGGCCGCGCGCGCTGCGGCGCCGTCGTGGACGCGGCCGAGCCGTCCGAGAGTCGCGTCGTCGAAGCTCTGCACGCCCAGCGAGAGCCGGTTGACGCCGGCGGCGCGGTAGCCGCGGAAGTGCTCGGCATCCACCGTCCCGGGATTGGCCTCGAGCGTGATCTCGCAGTCGGCGGCGAGACCGAAGCGGCTGTCGGCGGCCTCCAGGACCGCGGCGATGGTCTCCGGCGGGAACAGGCTGGGCGTGCCGCCGCCGAAGAACACCGAGACCAGCTCGCGCCCCCGCCAGATATCCGCGTCACCGGTGGTCCATTCCCAGTCGAGATCGCGCAGCAGTGCGGCGCCGTAGGCGTCGGCGGGCAGGGCGTCGTGCAGCGGATGCGAATTGAAGTCGCAGTACGGGCACTTCTGCACGCACCACGGCAGGTGCACGTACAGCGCCAGTGGCGGCAGTGCCGGGGTCATGGCGCGATGCCGGCCCCCTCGTCGCGCAGTCGCTCGGCGAGCGCCCGCAGCGCCCGGCCGCGATGGCTGAGCTGCCGCTTGTCGGCGGCCGACAGCTCGGCCGCCGCGCAGTCGCGCTCCGGCACATGGAACAGCGGGTCGTAGCCGAAACCGCCGTCACCGCGGGGTGCGTCCAGGATGCGGCCACTCCAGAACCCCTGCGCGATGATCGGGACGGGGTCTTCGGGATGGCGCAGCAGGGCCACCACGCAGACGAAGCGCGCGGCCCGGCGCTCGATCGGCACACCGTCCAGCGCCGCGAGCAGCCTGCGGTTGTTGGCGGCGTCGTCGGCGTCCTCGCCGGCGTAGCGTGCCGAGCGCACGCCCGGGGCACCGTCGAGCGCCGCCACCTCCAGTCCGGAATCGTCGGCCAGCGCCGGCAGACCCGAAGCGGCGGCCGCGAAGCGCGCCTTGGCGATGGCGTTCTCCACGAAGCTCGGCGCCGTCTCCTCGGCGGCGCCATCGCTGAACTCGGACAGCAGCGCGGGCGTCCTGCCCAGCGGCGCGAGCAGCGCGCGCAGCTCCTCGAGCTTGCCGGCGTTGCGGCTCGCCAGCACCAGGCGCGTCACGCCGCCTCCAGCGCCTCGCTCTGGGCGCGGGTGAGCTGCCCGACACCGCTCGCGGCGAGATCGAGCAGCGCGTCGAGCTCGTCGCGGCGGAAAGCATGCCCTTCGGCGGTGCCCTGCACCTCGATGAACTGGCCGGCGTCGTTCATGACCACGTTCATGTCGGTCTCCGCCTCGGAGTCCTCGGCGTAGTCGAGATCGAGCACCGGCACGCCCTTGTAGATGCCCACCGAGACGGCCGCGACCTGGCCGATGACCGGGTCGCGCCGCACCAGACCGCGCTGCCGGAGCTTGCGGACGGCATCCACCAGCGCCACGAAGCTGCCGGTGATGGCGGCCGTGCGCGTGCCGCCGTCGGCCTGCAGGACATCGCAGTCCAGCGTGACGGTGCGCGCACCCAGCGCGTCGAGATCGACGCAGGCGCGAAGGCTCCGGCCGATGAGGCGCTGGATCTCCTGGGTGCGGCCGGACTGCTTGCCGGTGGCGGCCTCGCGGCGGGTGCGATCGCCAGTGGCGCGCGGCAGCATGCCGTACTCGGCGGTCACCCAGCCGCCACCGGCGGCCTTCTTCCAGGGGGGCACGCGCTCCTCGACGCTGGCGGTGCAGAGCACGCGGGTGGCGCCGAAGCTCACCAGCACGGATCCCTCGGCGTGCATGGTGAAGCCGCGCTCGAAGGTGATGTCGCGCAGCGCGTCGGGGCTGCGTCCGGATGGGCGGGACATGGTCGGGCCGGGAAAAACTGGGCGCGCAGTATAGCCATCCGTGCTGTCCCACTCCCGCAGTGGTTCACTGACCCTTTCGGAGGCAATGTCATGCTCAGCGGTTTCAAGCGCTCGACTAGCAAGGCGCGCGGTGTAGTCGGACTGCATGAGCGACGTGCAACGCCGGCAGTCGCGTGCCTGGCAGGCGGGCCGCGCCGACGCTCTGAGTCACGGCACTACCTCCGAAAAGATCAGTAGCATGTTGACCATGGATCCGGAAGAACTGATCGACAACTTCGAGATGCTGGGCAGCTGGGAAGAGCGCTACGCCTACATCATCGAACTGGGGCGCGAGATGCCGCCGCTGACCGACGACGAGCGCACCGAGGCCAATCGCGTGCGCGGCTGCATGTCGCAAGTCTGGCTGGTGGCGGACGACGACCCCGGGAAGCTGGTGTTCCGCGGCGATTCCGATGCGCACATCGTGCGCGGCCTGATCGCACTGCTGCGCATGCTGATGTCCGAGCGCAGTCCGGACGAGGTGCGCGCCCTCGACATCGGCGACATCTTCGGGCGCCTCGGCCTGGAGAACCAGATCACCGCGAACCGCCGCAACGGCTTCTACGCGATGGTGGAGCGCATCCGCGCAATGGCGGCGGAGCGCGCGGCGTCCTGACCGCGCCGCAGCTCAGGGCTCTTCGTTCGTCCGCTCGCGCGCGTCCCGCGCCGCCTCGCGATCACGGTGCAGGTCGTCCTTGAGGGTGCCCTCCCACATCGGCGAGCCGGTGTAGTAGCCGGCACGGCCGATGGCGTGCGCGGCCACCGGCGAGGTCAGGGTG
Source organism: Algiphilus sp. (assembly GCF_023145115.1). Lineage (NCBI taxonomy): Bacteria > Pseudomonadati > Pseudomonadota > Gammaproteobacteria > Nevskiales > Algiphilaceae > Algiphilus > Algiphilus sp. The sequence goes on along the minus strand of NZ_JAGLEJ010000030.1, from coordinate 117,055 downwards.
ATGAAGCCGATGATGGCCAGCACACGCGCGGTCACGCCCGCATCCAGGAAGTGCAGCACCACGCCGAGGAGCATCAGGCCGGCGCCGAAGACGCCCGACTTGGTGGTGGCGTGCATGCGCGTCAGCAGGTCCGGCATGCGCAATGCGCCGAGCGCGGCGATCAGCATGAACAGCGCGCCCGCCAGCAGCAGCAGCTCCGCGATGAATTCCAGCATCAGTCCTCTCCCCTGCGCTCGAGATAGCGCGAGAAGGCGATGGCGGCGAGAAATCCGGTAAGGGCGAGCACCAGCGCGACATCGAGCGCGGCCGGCATGTCGGCGAACACCGCATTGGCGGCGATGAGCCCCACCGTCAGCGAGGCGATCAGCTCCAGCGCCACGACCCGGTCGGCCAGACTAGGGCCTGCGAGCAGGCGCAGCAGCGCCAGCACCAGCGCCAGCGCCAGCACGATGTAGACGGCCTCGCCCATCCAGCTCATCGCAGCAGCTCCAGGACGCGACGCTCGAGATCCTGCAGCTCGCGCAGGGTGTCGTCGTCGCCGTCGAGATACATCACGTGCACATAGAGGACGAAGGCCTCCTCGTCGATCTCCATGCTCAGCGTACCCGGCGTCAGCGAGATCAGGTTGGCCAGCATCGTGATCTCGGCGGGCGAGCGCGCCCGCATCGGCATGCGGATGACCGCCGGGCGCATCAGATGCGTCGGCGTCAGCACGTCGTATGCGACGCGCAGGTTCGACATCAGCAGTTCCTTCAGGAAGTAGCCGGCGAAGGCGACGCTGAGCGGCACCTTGCGGACGTAGGCGCGATAGTTGTCCTCGCTGCCCAGCGCGAAGGCGATGATGAGATAGCCGAGCACGAAACCCGTCACCAGATTGCCCAGCGAGAACAGGCCGGTGATTGCAGCCCAGGCCAGCATCAGCATGACGTTGAAGACGAAACCGGTCATGGCGCGCGGTCCCCGAGGACGGCCTCGATGTAGGCATCGCGGTCGAGCAGCTGGCCGGCGGCGGTGTCGGCCAGCGACCACAGGGCCTCGCCGCCGAGCCCCAGCGCGACGGTGCCCATGGTGAGAATCACCAGGACGGCGCCGATCGCGCGCGGCACCGCCGGCGGCGGCGCCGACGAAGGATGCGGCGCGGGGGCCCAGAACACGGACAGCCATACCCGCAGGATGGCGTAGAGCGTCAGCACACCCGCCAGCAGCGCGGCCGCCACCAGCGCCCAGGCATCGACCACCACCGCTGCCTTGATGATGATGAACTTGGCCCAGAAGCCCGACAGCGGCGGAATTCCCGAGAGCGAGAGCGCGCAGATCAGGAACAGCACGCCGAGCCAAGTGTGGCTCTTCCACAGCCCGCCGATGTTGTCGATGCGATGCGAGCCGGTGACGCCGAAGACGACGCCGGCGATGAAGAAGAGGTTGCTCATCACGATGATGTGATGCACCAGATAGAACACGCCGCCGGTCAGCGAGAGCTGGGTCAGCAGCGACAATCCCAGGAAGAGATAGCCGATCTGTCCGATGTGGGCGAATGCCAGCACGCGCCGGAACTCGCTCTGCACCATCGCGCCGCCGACGCCCGCGAGCAGCGTCCCCACCGCCACCCACTGCAGCACCCCGTGGGTGAAGGCGACATCCTGCGTGAACAGCAGGGTCAGACTGCGGTACAGCGCATAGACGCCCACCTTGGTGAGCAGTCCCGCGAACAGGGCCGATACCGCCACCGGTGCCGTGTGGTACGACGCCGGCAGCCAGAAGAAGAGCGGAAAGGCGGCCGCCTTGATGCCGAAGGCGAGCATGAACAGCGTCGCGATCACGGTCACCCGTTCCGGCGCCTCGACCGCATCCAGCTTGACCGCGAGATCCGCCATGTTGAGCGTGCCGGCGAGTCCGTACAGCAGGCCGATGGCGGTCAGGAACAGCGCCGAGGACACCAGGTTGAGCACGACGTACTTGATGGCACCCGCCATCTGCGCGCGCTCGCCGCCCATCGCCAGCAGCGCGAAGCTCGCCAGCAGCAGCACTTCGAACCAGACGTAGAGGTTGAAGATGTCACCGGTGAGAAAGGCGCCCGCCACTCCCGCCAGCAGAAGGTGCATCAGCGGGTAGTAGCCGGAGGTCTCGAGGCCCCGACCGACCGTCGATACGGAGTAGATCGCGACCGCCAGCCCGGTCAGCCCGGTCATCAGGGTCAGCACGGCGCCGAGCGCATCGGCCGCGAGGATGATCCCGAACGGCGCCGGCCAGCCCCCGGCGGCCAGCACCAGCACCCCGCCGTCGAGGACCTGCCACAGCAGCGCGACACTCACCGCCAGCATGGCGGCGGTCCCGCCGATGGCCAGCAACCGCTGCGAGAAGTGGGAACGCCAGAGCACCAGCGACAGCGCGCCGGTGAGCATGGGAATGAGAATGGGCAGTGCGACGAGCAGGCTCACTCGACTTCATCCTTGAGCATGTCGAGGTCGTCGGCCCCCAGCACCTCGTGCGCGCGATGGATCAGCACCACCGCGAAGGCCAGCACGCCGAAGCCGATGACGATGGCGGTGAGGATCAGCGCCTGTGCCAGCGGATCCGCGACCGGTCCCGCCGGCTCGTAGGCCCCCGGCGGCACGATGGCCGGCGCCGCCTCGGTGAGCCCGCCGGAAACGAAGATCAGCAGATTCGCCGCATTCGACAACAGGATCAGCCCGATCACCATCTTGGTCATCGAGCGCCGCAGCATCATGTAGAAGGCACAGCCGTACAGGCCGCCCACCGTGATCGCCAGCCAGGCCTCCATCAGCCCTCCGTCTCCGCCAGGGTCAGCACCATGATCAGCACGGCGCCGATGACCACGAGGTAGACCCCGACATCGAACAGCAGCGGGGTGCCCAGGTGGGTCTTGCCCACCACCGGCAGGGCGACATCCACCCAGAGTCCCTGGAACAGCGTGCCCTTGCCGCTGAACGGCGCCATCATCGCCGCGAGCAGCGCCACCAGCAGCCCGATGCCGACCAGCCGGCGCGGGTCCACGCGCAGCACGCCGCGCGCCGAGCGGATATCGGCCGCGAACAGCTTGAGCGAGATCGCCGACGCCGCGACCAGTCCGGCGATGAAGCCGCCGCCCGGCTCGTTGTGACCGCGCAGCAGCAGGTAGATCGACAGGACCATCAACAGCGGCAGCAGCACCTGGCCGGCCGCGCGCAGGATCAGCGAAGCGCTCATGCCGCGAACCTCCCGTCCCGCTTGCTGACGTTGCGCTCGCGCAGCAGCGCGTAGACACCCACGGCGGCCAGCGCCAGCACGAAGATCTCGCCCAGCGTATCGAGGGCGCGGAAATCGACCAGGATCACGTTCACCACGTTGCGGCCGTGGCCGTCGGGCACCGAGTGCTCCAGCAGCCAGCCGGAGATCGAATCGAACTCCCGATTGCCGGCGACCATCCACAGCAGGCATGTCATCAGCGCTGCAAAGGCCACCGAGACGGCGCCGTCGCGCAGGCGCGCCGGCCGCGACGACAGACGCTTGAATCGCGGCATGCGGAAGATCACCAGCATCAGGAGGATCGTGGTGAGAGTCTCGATGAGCACCTGGGTGATCGCCAGATCCGGCGCCGAGTACCACACGTAGAGCAGCGCCACGCCGAAGCCCAGCGCCCCCAGCGCGATCACCGATACCAGCGCCGAGCGCGTGTCCAGCGCCGCCACGGCCGATACCAGCACCAGCACGGCGATCAGGCCGGGTACCACGCCGGGCGCCCCGAAGAGGCTCGCGGACAGGCCGATGTCCGCGCGCAGCACCAGGGTGAGGCCCGAGAAGACCAGCGCCACGACCATCACCGTGAGTACGTAGGAGCGCAGCAGGCCGCTCTGGAGGCCGTCGGTCGCGCGCGCGGCCAGCGCCTCCAGACCGCGCATGAGCCCGCCGTAGCCGGCCTCGGGACCGCAGCGCTCGGGCAGCGACCAGGCCGCCAGCGCCGGCTGCCAGCGCGGCCAGGCGAAGAACAGCAGTAGCGCCGCCGTCAGCGATAGCGCCGACAGCAGCAGCGGCAGATTGAAGCCGTGCCAGAGCGCCAGATGGCTCTCCGCACCCGGCTGCACCGCGCCCGCGGCCGGCTGCAGCAACCAGCTCTCGGCGAGATGCGGCATCAGGCCGAAAGTGACGCTGCCGATCCCCAGCACCACCGGCCCGATCAGCATCGGCCAGGGCGCCTCGTGCGGGTGCGCGGCCGGCGCCTGCATCGGCCCCAGGAAGAACACGCGCAGCACCAGGGTGGCCATCATCACCGCCACCAGACCGCCGGCTACCGCTCCGGCCACCCCCATCAGCGCGTGGACATGCAGCCCGGTCTCGATGAGCAGCTCCTTGCCGATGAAGCCGAACAGCGGCGGCAACCCGGCCGCCGAAGCGGCGGCGATCAGGGCGAAGGCGGCCGTGACCGGCAGCGCGCGCGCCAGCCCGGACGCCTCACGGATGTCCTTGGCGCCGGCCTCGTGATCGACGATGCCGGCGACCAGGAAGAGCGCTCCCTTGTAGAGCGCGTGCACCAGCAGGAAGGTGACCGCCGCCACCGCCGCGCCCATGCCCAGCAGCATGGTCAGGGTGCCCAGCGCCATCACCGTGGTGTACGCCAGCACCCGTTTCACGCCCGAGCTGCGGAAGGCCATCGCCGACCCCAGCAGCATGGTGACGGCACCGGCCGGCACCAGCCACCAGAACCAGTGCGCGTGCTCGCCCAGTGCCGGGTGCAGACGCGCCAGCAGATAGACGCCGGCCTTGACCATGGTCGCGGAATGCAGATACGCCGACACCGGGGAGGGCGCCGCCATCGCATTGGGCAGCCAGAAGTGGAACGGGAACTGTGCGCTCTTGGTGAAGCAGCCGATGACCACCAGCGCCAGCGCCAGCCCCGCGCCGGGCCGCGTGTGCAGATCGTCCGTGGCAAGGATGTCGCTGATGCGGTAGCTGCCGGCCAGCTCGCCGAGCACCACCATGCCGGCGAGCATCACCAGGCCGCCGGCCACGGTCACGATCAGACCCTGCAGTGCGGCTGCGCGCGACTTCTCCGATTCGTGCTCGTAGCCGATCAGCATGAAGGAGGTGATGCTGGTGAGCTCCCAGAACACGAAGAGCAGCAGCAGGTTGTCGGCCAGCACGACGCCGAGCATGGCGCCCATGAAGCCGAGCAGATAGCAGAAGAAGCGGCCCGCGCGATCGTCGCCCGCCATGTAGCGGCTGGAGTAGGCCACCACCATGGAGCCGATGCCCAGCACCAGCGTGCTCATCAGCATCGACAGACCGTCGAAGCGGAAGTCCGCCGCCACCTGCAGGCCCGGCATCCATGGCAGGGATTCCAGTGCCGCGGTGCCGTCGAGCACCGTGCCGCCGTGCAGGCTCAGCAGCCAGACCAGCAACCCGAGCGGCAGCACCGCCAGCAGCATGCCGCCGCGCGGAGCGCCGGCCCGCAGCAACCAGGGTGCGACGGCTGCGGCGGCGAAGCAGGCCAGTGTCGCGATGAGCATCGCGTGGGTCGCGGCCTCTGCGGCTGGCACCTGCGGGGTCCTCCCTCTTCCTTAGCTGCGGTGACTGGGGGTATCGGGCAGCCAAGGGTAATGCACATGGCGACCGACCGGGCCGTGCAGCACGGAGCATGCCAGCTGTTCGGCCACCCGCTGTGCGGGCACCGGTCGGTAGCGCGCGAGTGGACCGCGCAGTGCCGGCCCGAGCGCGGGCGCGAGCTTCTGGGCGAGATCCTCGGCGGGTCGGGTCTGCCCGCGGACGCCCAGCAGCAGCGACGGCCGCATGATGTGCAGGGCCTCGAAACCCAGCGCGTCGAGCGCCTGCTCGACCTCGCCCTTGACGCGCAGATAGTGCGAACGCGCTCCGGGCGCCGCGCCCACCGAGCTGACCAGACCGAAACGCGACGCGCCCATCCCGCGCGCGCGCTCCGCGAAACGCAGCGTCAGATCGCGATCCACTGCGGCGAAGGCCTCGCGCGAACCGGCCTCGCGGTGCGTGGTGCCCAGGCAGCAGAACGCCGCATCAACCGCCGGCGCATCGGCAGCGTCGAGCCAGTCCCAGTCGTGCCAGGACGGCCCGCCCTCGCCGGCAGCGGCGGGAACGGTGCGCGCCAGTGCATGCACGCCGGATACCTGCGCATCGCCCAGCAGGTTCGCGACCAGCGCCTGCCCGACCAGGCCGGTTCCTCCGGCAACCAACGCGATCATCCCGCTCCTCTCCGACATTGGACAACGTCCCCGGCCTTTGGCAGCTTGCCGGGCACCAGTCTAAACAAACACGGGTGCCGCCCATGCCGGACTTCGTTCTCGACGCGCGACTGCAGCAGGACTGTCTGCCGATCACCGACTTCCCGCTGTGCCGGCTGCTGATGATGAACGACGCGCGCTTCCCGTGGTTCCTGCTGGTACCGCGCGTGCCCGGCGCACACGACGCCATCGATCTCGATGCCGATGACTACCGCCGGCTCTGGGACGAATCCGGCGAGCTGTCCCGGGCCATGCGCACTGCCTTCACGCCCCACAAGCTGAACGTCGCGGCGCTCGGCAACCAGGTCGCCCAGCTGCACGTGCATCACGTCGCGCGCTTCCGGGATGATGCGGCCTGGCCGCGCCCGATATGGGGCGAGGGCGCGCCGGAAGCGTGCGACGAGAGCCTCGTCGCCCACCGTCGCGGCGAACTCCTCGCGGCACTGCCCGGCCGGCTGCGCCCGCATTGATGGCACGAGACGCCGGCGGACAAAAGTTGCCTTCCGTTGTGGCTACACTGTCCGCCGGGTCAATACAGCAAGGCGCAGCAACGCGCGGTACAACACCTGCCACGCTGCCATGGGGAGAACGCACCGAATGAATTACCTAGTCACCGGCGCCACCGGCTTCATCGGCCGATTTCTGGTCGCGCGTCTGCTGCAGGACAGCGATGCGCAGGTTCATGTTCTGGTGCGCGAATCCTCGCGCGACAAGGTCGAGAAGCTGAGGAACGCGCTCGGCGAGGATGCGGCATCCCGGCTGCACGCGGTCTGGGGCGACATCGCCGAAGCCGGCCTGACCTCCGCCAGCGCGCGCAAGAAGCTCGCCGGGAAGATCGACCACATCTTCCATCTGGCGGCGGTGTACGACATGAACATGGACGACGCCACCGCCGACCGCATCAACACCGAAGGCACGCGCAACGTCGTGGAATTCGCCAACGGCCTGGGCGGCGACGTGCGCCTCCACCACATGAGCTCGGTGGCGGTCGCGGGGAACCAGTTCGAAGGCCAGTTCACCGAGGACATGTTCGACGAGGGTCAGTCCCTCGACCATCCCTACTACCGCACCAAGTTCGAATCCGAGCGCATCGTGCGCGAGGAATGCCGCGTGCCCTTCCGCATCTACCGGCCGGGCGCCGTGGTGGGCTCGTCCGAAACCGGCGAGATGGACAAGGTCGACGGGCCGTACTACTTCTTCAAGACCATCCAGCGCATCCGCGACACGGTTCCGCGCTGGCTGCCGATGATCGGCATCGATGGCGGGCGCGTGCCGGTGGCACCGGTGGACTACGTCGCGCTGGCCATGTACGCGCTGGCGCACAAGCCGGACGGCGACGGCGAGTGCTTCCATCTCATCCAGTCGCAGTCGCCGAGCGTGGGCGAGCTCATCGGCGTGCTGCTGGAGGCCGCACACGGCCCCGAGATCGCGCGCAGCATCGATGTCGGCCGCTTCGGCACCCTGCCGTCGCCGGTACGCCAGGTGACCAACTCGATGATCCGCGTCGTGCCGGGCAGCGTGCTGCGCATGGCCTCGCGCGCGCTGGGTGTGCCGGTGTCGGTGCTGGGCTACATCTTCAACCCGGCCGTCTTCGACGACCGCAAGGCGCGCGCCGCCCTCAAGGGCACCGGCGTGAAGTGCCCCGACATCCGCGACTACGCCGACAAGCTCTTCCAGTACTGGGAAGTGCACCTCGACCTCGATACCCATGTCCCGGCTTCGCTCCAGCGCAAGCTGGGCGGCAAGGTGGTGCTCATCACGGGTGCCTCCAGCGGCATCGGGTTCTCGGTGGCCAAGAAGCTGGGCGCGGCCGGGGCCAAGATGGTGCTCGTCGCCCGCACCCCCGAGAAGCTGGAACTCACCCGCCACATCATCGAGAAGGCCGGCGGCGAGGCCCACTGCTACCCCTGCGATCTCAACAGCATGGAGGCCATCGACGCGATGGCGCAGCAGGTGCTGCACGACTTCGGCCACGTCGACGTGCTCATCAACAATGCCGGTCGCTCCATCCGTCGCGCAGTGTTCGAGTCCTTCGACCGCTTCCATGACTACGAACGGACGATGCAGCTCAACTACTTCGGCGCGGTGCGGCTCATCATGAACCTGCTGCCCGAGATGGCACGACGCAAGTCCGGCCACATCATCAACATCAGCTCCATCGGCGTGCTTGCCAACGCCGCGCGCTTCTCCGCCTACGTTGCCAGCAAGGCGGCACTCGATGCCTACACGCGCTGCCTGTCCGCCGAGGTGCGCTCGCGCAACATCCACACCACGGCCATCTACATGCCGCTGGTGCGCACCCCGATGATCGCTCCCACCAAGATGTACGACTACGTCCCGACCTGGACGCCCGAGCAGGCCGCCGACACCGTCGTCGACGCCATCGTCAAGCGCCCCAAGTCCATCGCCACCCCGGTGGGTACCGCGGCCGCGCTCAGCTACGCCGTCTGGCCCAAGGTCAACGACTACATCCTCTCCAAGGGCTTCCAGCTCTTCCCGTCCTCGAGCGCTGCACAGGGCGTCAAGGAAGGCGGCAAGCCGACCATCGAGCAGGTCGTCTTCGCCAACCTCTTCAAGGGGGAGCATTGGTGATTTCGCGACCGACTTGCCTGCGGCAAGTCGCGGCGCGAAATCACGCCAGCACATGGATGTGCTGGCGCGGGTCACTTAGCGAGGCAAGGATGCCGAGCTTAGTGACCGCGGCGGCCGCCAGCACGAGACCGCCAATGTCGCCTGCATCCCAAAATGCTGAGAGTGCCAGCGACCGACTTGCCTGCGGCAAGTCGCAGCGCGAAATCACGCCAGCACATGGATGTGCCGGTGCGGGTCACTTGGCGAGGCAGGATGCCGAGCCTGGTGACCGCGGCGGCCCATAGCACGAGGTTCGCGCACACAGCCCAGGGCCATCGGCCACAAGCCGCTAACGCGGCCCCAGCCTCATCCCACCCCTTCTCCCGCCAGCGGGAGAAGGGTTGAGCCGTTGGCTTCGTGACCGCGGCCGCCGCTGGCGCGCGCGGCCTGGGGCCACCCGGTGTCCGATCAACGCGGCACGGGATCACGCAACGGTGACGGCGACGCGATGCCACCCGGCGGGGCCGGGTCGGCAATAGCGACCACGCTCCGTTCCGGCGACCGCCTCGCCATCGCCCCGGCTGCCGTTCACGCCTTCCCGCGGCACCGCACAGCCGGCAGCACGCACGCCGGCTCTTCCCACGCACCGCAACTTTCCGTATATTGACTTTTGTCAAGTTTGACATCTGTCATGTCTTGGCGTGGCTACCCGTCTTCCGCGAGCAGACCCGCAATGCGGAGGGACGGCGGAGTCAGGGGAAGAACAACACAACGAGCAACAAGCTGGAGGAGCAAGAACTGATGATTCCGACGATCAGAGCCGCGTCGGCGGCTGTGCGGACGGGGGCGCTCAGCGCGGCGCTGCTACTGACCACCGGGGCCCTCGCGCAGACGGACCCGGAATCCATTCCGGTGGAGGACACCGAATCCGAGCCGGCCCAGCCGGAAGTGGCAACCGCGCAGGCACCGGCGATCGACGAGATCGTCGTCACCGCCCAGCGTCGCGAGCAGAACCTGCAGGACGTGCCCATCGCGGTCACGGCGGCATCGGCGGAGATGCTCGCCGATGCGCGTGTCGAGAACATCACCGACATCCAGGCGGTGTCGCCCAGCATCAACTTCGACGTCACCAACAGCGCCGCCAACAGCGCCAACATCCGCATCCGCGGCATCGGAACCACCGGCAACAACCGCTCGTTCGAGGGTGCGGTGGGTGTCTTCGTGGACGGCGTGTACCGCACGCGGCCCGGCCAGGCGCTCCAGAACTGGGTCGACATATCGGGCCTGCAGATCCTGCGCGGCCCCCAGGGCACGCTGTTCGGCAAGAACACCTCGGCCGGCGCACTGATCGTCAACAGCAAGGAGCCGGTGCTCGGGCAGGTATCGGGCGACTACAGCGCCACTGCCGGCAACTACGACCTGCTGATGTCGAAGGGTGCGGTGAACACGCCCATCGGCGACGACATCGCCATCCGCGTGGCCGGCATGTGGCAGAACATGGACGGCTTCATCGAGGACCCCAACGACGGCGACGACTACAACGACCGCAACGCGCGCGCCCTCAAGTGGCAGGGCCTGTGGCAGGTCAGCGACGGACTGAAGCTGCGCCTGATCGCGGACTGGTCCGAGGAACGCAACAACTGCTGCTACGGACAGGTGGATGCCGTCGACGGCCCGCTGCAGCCCTACATCTACGGCACGCTGATCCCGGAACGCGGACTGGTACCGCCGTCGCCGGACTTCGATGACTACGAGATGGTGCTCAGCAACGACACCGACCAGAACATCGAGGACAAGGGCGTGGTCCTGCACGCCGACTACGCCTTCGCATCGGGCGACACGCTGCGCTCGGTGACGGCCTACCGGCGCTGGGACATCACCCAGATGGGCATGGACGGCGACTTCACCGGCGGCAACATCCTGACCATCAACGAATCCTTCGCGACCGACTTCTTCTCGCAGGAGGTCACCTACAACGGCACGCTGGACGACCTCGGCTTCGCGCTCGGCGCCGAGTACGTGATCGGCGCCTACATTTCCCAGGAGGACATCGACGCCCGCTACCAGCTCCTCTGGGGCGACCAGGCGCAGCCCTACTTCGACACGCTGCTCGGCGCCCAGGGCGCGCCTCCGGGCACGGCCGCGGCACCGGAAGGGCTGTGGCACGACGCAGCCTTCCCGGCGACCAGCGACTCCTACGCGGCCTTCACGCACTGGGACTTCGATCTCACCCACCGGCTCGGCCTGATCGTCGGTGCGCGCTACTCCTACGACGACAAGACCGGCGCCTATCAGCGTCTCTTCTTCACCGACCTGCCCAACGCCGCCTTCCGCGTCCTCGGCGCACAGCCCGGCCCGGAGTTCGACGCCTCCTACGACGACAGCGCGCTGACCGGAACGCTGGGCCTGCGCTACCAGTTCGCCGACAGCACCATGGGCTACGCCACCTACAGCCGTGGCTACAAGTCCGGCGGCGTCAACATCGACAACACCGCTGCCGGCGGGCCGGCAAGCAACCCCGAGGAGACACCCGGGGCCGTGCCCGGCGACCCGCGCTACAAGTCGGAGTACAACGACGGCTACGAGATCGGCCTGAAGACCGAGTACTGGAACCGCCGTGCGCGCACCAACATCGCGGCCTTCTACAACGACCTGAAGGACCTGCAGATCGCCCTGTTCTCGGGCACGCAGTTCTCGGTCATCAACTCGCCGGAGGCGACCGTCTACGGCGTCGAGATGGAGAACAGCCTGCTGCTGACAGATGTCTTCCGCGCCAGCCTCGATGTCACCTATCTGGCCGAGGCGGAGTACGGCGAGGATCCGGCGCTGGACCTCTCTGCCGCCGGTCAGGCCAACCTGTCGGGACGCGACTTCGCGCAGGCCCCGGACCTCGCCGGCAACCTCGCACTGAGCATGGACCAGCCGCTGTCCGATCGCTACGCCCTCATCGGCCGCATCGCCGCGCGCTACACCGGCGAGCAGTTCACCAACCCGTCCAACGACCTGAAGCGTGACGCCGAGACCGAGCTCGACGCCAGCCTCGGTCTGGCATCGATGCAGGGCTGGGAAGTGACGGCGTGGTGCCAGAACTGCACCGACGAGCGCTACGTCGTGCAGCACTTCAACTCGCCGCTGCAGGGCACCGACCGCAACGCCTATGTCTCGGCGCCGCTCACCTTCGGCGTGACCTTCCGCGGCGAATTCTGACGCGGAAGCCCCTTCCTCTCCGGCGGCACGGACTCTCCCGCCGCCGACCTTGACGGTGTCGCCCCATCGGGGCGGCGCCGATTTTTTGCGCGGCCCTCGCGTCCGACCGTTCGCCGGCACCCCCGGAGCGCCGGCATGCCTGCGCGCTCTGCCCGTCCGAGGCCGGTACGACTCGTGGACTGGATGCCGGCCTGATCGTGCGCAAGGCTCCCCGGTACCGCCGCACATCGCAGCGGCACAACCCGAGGAGACCACCATGAGCACGACCGGATCCACCACGGCAACCGACTCCGAGATGCAGGCGCTCAAGCAGCGTCTGAAGGCAACCTGGGAATCAGGTGACTACGGTGCCTTCGCGGTCTATCTGGAGCGCGGCGCGGCGGAATTCCTGGAGCGCCTCGATGTCGAGCCCGGCACCCGCATGCTCGACGTCGCCTGCGGTGCCGGTCAGATCAGCGTGCCGGCGGCGCGCGCCGGCGCCCGGGTCACGGGCGTGGACCTGGCTGCGAATCTGGTCGACCAGGCGCAGGCGCGGGCGCGCGAGGAGGGCGTGGACGCCCGCTTCGACGCGGGCGACGCGGAGGCACTGCCCTACGACGACGCCAGCTTCGATCTGGTCACGAGCCTCATCGGCGCTCAGTTCGCCCCCCGGCCCGACCGGGTGGCCGAGGAGCTGCTGCGCGTCTGCCGACCCGGCGGTCGCATCGTGATGGGCAACTGGACACCCGTGGGCTTCGTCGGCGGCATGTTCGGGATCATCGGCAGGCACGCACCGCCCTCGCCATTGATGGCGCCGCCGGTGCAATGGGGCGACGAGGCCACCGTGCGGGAACGCCTCGGCCAGGGCGCGGCGCTGACACTGACCCGCCGCGACTACCCGCTCGAGTATCCCTTCGGTCCGGCGGCGGTCGTCGACCTGTTCCGCGACCACTACGGGCCGGCGCAGAAGGCCTTCGCGGCGCTTGACGAGGCGGGCGGGAGCGCGCTGCACGAGGAGCTGACGCAGCACTGGCAATCGCACAACCGGGCGCGCGACGGCGGCACCCACTGCGATGCCGAGTACCTCGAGGTCGTCGCGCATCGCCACGGGTAGCGGTCGGCGCGCCGCATCGCGCACGTCGCGCGGGCGGGCGCGATGCCGCCGGCCGGTGTCCGTGCGTCGACACCGGCCGGCGATGGCGTGTCAGCGCTCGTACGCCTCGGCGCGCTCCCACATCTGGATGTAGGCCTCGGCCGAGCGGAAGAGGATGTCCACCGCCTTGCGCCCGTTCTCGCCGCCGTTCTGCTGCATGTCGGCGATGAGATCGGGATAGAGACCGTAGTGGGCGACACCGTCGCTGTTGAGGTCGAAGACGCGCTCGCCGCTGATCTGACGCTCGAACTCGACATCGCCGTAGTACGACGAGAACGGGTACTGCAGCGGCGCGTCGGCCGCGTTGCCGCGTGGACCGGGCTGCGTGGCGATGCCGTTGATGTCGGACGAGAAGCCGGTGGCGAAGAAGTAGTCCGGGTTCTCGTACTCGGCGATGCCGTTGATGCGGTCCGCCCAGTTGCCCGCCGTCGACGCGAAGTCGTTGACCATGCCGCCGAGGTCCACCAGACGCTGCTCGGCGCGCGAGCTGGTCAGGAAGCCGTGGCTGGACACCACGCCCGGGTAGCCGCGCGCCTCGAGGATCTGCAGCGCCTTGTCGCGCACACGCGTACCCATGTGGTCGACCTCGATCAGGATATTGCGATCGATGAGCCGGTCGATGAGGTAGGTGCCCATGTCGGTCATGCCGCGCGCGTTGCACTGGGGCTGGCCGCCGACCGGGTTCAGGATCGCGTTGAGATCGGTGAGGCCGGGTAGCGCGTCGAGATAGAACGACACCGTCAGCAGCAGCGACTCGAAGAGGTTCGGCCCGGGCTGGTCGGTCTGCTCCTCCTCCTCGGGCCCGCACGCTTCCAGTGCGAAGGGCTGTCCGGTCGCGAGCACGTTGCCGACGGAAATGACGGTCTCGGTGATGCCGGTGCCGTTGTAGGCACCGCCGAAGGCGTTGTCGAAGCGATGGATCGGGAAGATCGCGCGGATGCCGAGCTCGATGAACTCGTCCAGCTGGCGGTCGATCTCCTCGCGCGAGCAGGTGGGCTGGCCGAGATAGGACTTGCAGTTGAACAGATGCGAGAACTCCAGGCCCAGCATCACCGCGAGCTTGCCGTCGGCGATCACCTCGCGCGCCTCCGCCGGGGACTCGACGATGCGGAAGAAGCCGCGACCCGGGCCGCCCTCCTGCGCATCGATGTAGTCCTGCAGCTCGTGCATGCGCTTGATCTGCAGGCGTGCATTCTCCATCGGGTCGCAGTCGTTGCGCACCAGCGGGTAGATCTGGCACAGGGTCTCGTTGCCGGTCATGTGGTTGACCATGAACCGCAGACCGCCCATCCACATGCGCTCGATCCACTTGTAGTAGGTCTGGTGATGCTGCAGCGACGAGTGATGCGGCCAGTCCCGGAAGGTCGGCCAGCCCTGGGTGTCGTGCAGGCGCAGCGGCAGCGGACTGCCCGAGGTGAAGTGCTCGATCAGACCGGTCGTGCCCTGCGGACCGTGGTTGACCGCGCAGTTGTCCAGCGCGGTGGTCACGCCGAACTTGTGGAAGGGCTCGCCATAGTTGACGCGGCCGCCGATGAACTCGTAGGCACCGATATGGATGTGGGTATCGGCGATGCCCTTGAGCGACCCGTCGGCATTGGTACCCGAGAAGGGCTCGCCGTGCGCATTGGTCGTCACCTCCGGGAACTCGGCGCAGCCTTCGGTGGCGACCAGATCGAAGGTACCGGCCTCGCCCAGCACGGCTTCCTCGGCCAGTACCAGCGCGCCGGTATCGTCGGTCGCGGCCAGGCGCTGGCCACTGACGCCGTTGGCGAGCGTGAAGCGCCCGCCCTCCGGGCGCTGGACCGTCCAGATGGCGAGATCGCTGGCGTTGCGACGCGCGCCGAGCGCCGGGTTCACCTCGACCCCACCGACCGTGTCGCCGATACCCCCGACCACGTCCGCACCGATGGTGCGCAGCACGCCGCCGATGCGCCGCAGCGGGTCGATGACACCGAGCGTGTCGCCGACACCCGCGAGGATCTCGCCGACGGTCCCGACGAAGTTGCCGGCGCCATCGAGCAGTTCGCCGAGCGGATCGCTGATGCCGAGGAACTCCGCCTCGTGGTCGTAGAGCAGGTAGTCGCCGAGCGCGCTGGCACGGAAGTAGAAGGGCTCGGCCTCGTCCACCGCGGTGGCATCGGCCACGTAGTTGCCGTCGCGCTTGGCGATGAAGGCATCGCGATCATTGGACCGCAGGGCGAAGCAGCCGCCCGCGAGCGAATAGCGCGTCTGCGTGGATGGCACGACCACGCCGCCGTCACCGGATTCTTCACCCGGATTGCTCCCGCCGCAGCCGGTCAGTACGGCCCCGCCGAGCAGAAGCACACCCAGCCCCGCACGCGTTGCAGCGCGCGTCATCCCCCTCGAATCACGCATATCGACCCCGAATACCGTCATTGGATGCGCGCGGCACACGGTTGCCACGCTTTCCCGGTCAGGCTAGGGGGCGCGCGACGCCGGAGGTAAGCGTAATTTTTCAGCAATGTGACGGTCCGGCGCACGCCGGACCGTCACGCGAAGGGTCGACTCAGGCCGTCTCGACCAGGCGCTTGCGGCGCTGCGCCACGAAGCCGGCGAGCTCGCGCAGCACCGAAACGGTGTCGTCCCAGCCGATGCAGGCGTCGGTGACGGACTGGCCGTAGACCAGATCGCCGCCCAGATCCTGGCGCCCTTCCTGGAGATGGGACTCGATCATGACGCCGATGATGCGGTCGTCGCCGTCGGCGATCTGAGCGCCCACGTCCTGGGCGACATTGATCTGGCGGCGATGCTGCTTCTGGCTGTTGGCGTGCGAGAAGTCGATCATCAGATGCTCGGGCAGGCCGGCCTTCGCCAGCGCCGCGCAGGCGGCATCGACGCTCGCGGCATCGTAGTTGGTGCCGCTCGAACCGCCACGCAGGATCAGATGACAATCCTCGTTGCCGGTGGTCTCGAAGATGCCGGTCTGGCCGTCGCGGGTCATCGACAGGAAGTGGTGCGGATGCGCCGCCGACATCACCGCATCGACCGCCAGCTTCACCGATCCGTCGGTGCCGTTCTTGAAGCCGACCGGGCACGACAGGCCGGAGGCCATCTCGCGATGCAGCTGCGACTCGGTGGTGCGGGCGCCGATGGCGCCCCAGCTCACCAGATCGGCGAGGTACTGCGGCGTGAGGATGTCGAGGAACTCGACGCCCGCCGGCACGCCGGACTCGGTGAGCTGCAGCAGCAGCTTGCGCGCGGTACGCAGGCCGGTGTCGATGTGGTAGCTGTCGTCGAGCGTCGGGTCATTGATGAGTCCCTTCCAGCCGACGGTGGTGCGCGGCTTCTCGAAGTACACCCGCATCACCACCAGCAGGTCGCGCGACAGCTGCTCGCGCAGCGCACGGAGGTGCTCGGCGTACTCGAGCGCGGCCTTGGGATCGTGGATCGAGCACGGACCAACCACGACCAGCAGACGATCGCTCTGGCCGGCGAGGATCTCCTGGATCTCGCGGCGCGCGCTCAGCACGGTATCGATGGCCGCCTGCGAAAGCGGGTACTCGCCCTGCACCTCGGCGGGCGTGGAAACGGGCCGCACACTGCGGATACGGGTGTTTTCGGTTACGGCGGACATGGCAGCACCTGCTGCGGCGATATGGGCGAATCGGGCGCGCGATGTTAGCAGACGCGCCCGGGCTTTCCGATCACCATCCGCTATGCTCTGCACAGCCATCCCCTATGCCGGACCCGTCCATGCTGTTTCGTAGCGCCTGCAGCGCCCTGGTGGCGTTGTGCATGCCGGCCATCGCCGGCGCCGCCGACTACTTCCAGGTGCGCAACGAGAACCAGCTCGCGCGTGCCGTGCCCCTGCCGGTTCTGGCGCCCGACTCGCCGGAACCGGGCCAGCTCGACTTCGGCACCCGCCTCGATCTCAGTAACGAGTACGCCAATCTGCAGGCGGCTGACGAAGCCCTGCTCGCCGACGGCGAGGTCGCCAAGCTCACGCTGTCCGCCAGCGGCCGTTTCACCGCGGCCACGCACTGGTCCGTCCGCCTGCCGGTGCTGCACCAGGGTGGCGGCTTCCTCGACGGCACCATCAGCGACTGGCACGACTTCTTCGGCCTGCCCAACGGCGGCCGCGAGTTCGCGGTCGATGACCGTTACCTGTTCGCGTACGCCGAGAACGGCGAGACCCTGCTGCGGGTGGACGACAAGGGCACGCGCATCGGCGATCTCGAAGTGGCATGGCACTGGGAGCCGGCCGAGCGCTGGCTGCTGGGCGCCCACCTGCAGGTTCCGACCGGCGACGGCGACAAGCTGGCCGGCGGCGGCGCCATCGGCGCCGCCGTCTGGGCCACCCGGCGCTTCGCCGCCGGCCCGCTGGACGCCTTCCTCTCGGGTGGCGTGGCGGTGAGCGAACCGGGCGACATCCTGCCCGACCGCCAGCGCCGCACCATTCCCTTCGGCGGCGCGGGCATCGGGCTGCGCCTGTTCGACTGGATGCGGGCCGTGACGCAGGTCTATGCCCACCGCGCCTCCTTCTCCGACACCGACATCAACACGCTGGGACGCGACAGTGTCCAGCTGTCGGTGGGCGCTGTCTTCCGGCTCCCCGGAAAGACGCGCCTGCACCTGCTGTTCCAGGAGGACCTGGGCGTCTACGCATCGCCCGACTTCAGCGTGCAGGCTGCGCTCTACTGGTAGGCGCCTCCGACTTCCACGCCGCGATGACGCGATCGATCTCGGCACGCGCCTGTGCCATGCGGCGGTCCACGACCTCGGCCGGCGCGGCGGTACCCTGCCCGGCCACCACGTCGACGCCGGCGAAGCCCATGAAGCCGAAGAGCTGCCGCACCGTCGGCGTCAGCAGGTCGTAGCTGCCCGGCCCATCCTCGTACTGGCCGCTGCTGGTGGTGATCAGCAGCGCCCGGTGCCCGGTGAGCCAGCCCTCGTAAGCACCGTCGCGCACGGTCCAGGTGCGGTCCCTCTGGATGACAGCATCGAACCAGGCCTTGACCGCGGCCGGCAGCCCGAAGTTGTACATCGGTGTCGCCAGGATGATCCGGTCGGCCGCGCGCAACTGCTCGACGTACCGATCCATGGGCGCGAGTGCCGCCGCGGTCTCGGCGGCCGGTTCGATGCCGCCGTAGTTCCGCGCCACGTAGCCGTCCACCCGGGTGGTATCGAACAGCGGCGGGAGTGTCGTCGCGAGATCGGTGACGACGGGTGCCGGATCGAGCTGGGCAATGGCGTGCTCCAGCAGGCGCGCGGTGCGCGACCCGGTGCGCGGGGTGTAGCGGACGACGTGAACGGCCATGACTTTCATCTCTGCTGAAACGTGCAGCAACGGTATGGCCGGACCCGTGCAATGAATAGCGGACATGAAAGAACTCCGCTTTCAAAGCATTTGAAGGACCGATATGCTGGTGCCATGCGCCTGACGCTCGAATCGCTGCGCACTCTCGAGGTCATCGCCGACGCCGGCAGCTTCGCGCGCGCCGCCGAGCGGCTCCACCGGGTGCCATCTGCGCTGACCTACACCGTGCAGAAGCTGGAGTCGGACTACGCCATCACCCTGTTCGAGCGCGTCGGGCGCCGCATGCAGCTCACCGATGCCGGACGCGCGGTCGTCGAGGAAGCGCGCGCCCTGCTCCGGCAGGCGGAGGCCACCGACAACCGCCTGCGCAAGCTCGGCGAGGGCTGGGAATCCCGCCTCGGCATCGCGGTCGATGCCATGCTGCCGATCGACTGGCTCTTCCCGGCCGTGCGGGAGTTCGATGCACTGGCGACGCGTACCGAACTGCGGCTCATCGAGGAGACCCTCGGCGGCCCGTGGGACGCGCTGATCGGTGGCCGCGCCGACATTGCCATCGCCGGCGGCGAGCCGCCCGGCGGCTACGGGCTCAGCAGCAGCCTGCTCGCCGAGATCACCTGGGATTTCGCCTGTGCGCCGACGCATCCGCTGGTAGCGGAGGCGGAGCGGCGCGACGGCCCGCTGCCGGCGTCGGCGCTGCGCGCGCACCGTGCGGTGGTGGCTGCCGACTCGGCGCGCAAGCTGGCAGCCCGCACTTCCGGCGTCCAGGACGGGCAGCCGATCCTCGCGGTCTCCGGCGTCATGCACAAGATCCGCGCACAGGCCGACGGCCTGGGAGCCGGTTTCGTGCCGCGCCATCTGGCGCATCCCTGGCTGCGCGACGACCGACTGCGGCGGCTGGCGGTGGAAGTTCCGCGCGAGCGCACCCGCCTGCTGGTGGCATGGCGCAGCGGCGAACAGGGCCTGGCGCTGAACTGGTTCCGCGAGCGCCTACTGCATGACGCCGCACTGCAAGCGCGCTTCGACTGCGACGGCCGCGACTGAACCGCTACCAGAGCGTGCACCAGGCGCCTGCCACCAGCACGGCGACACCGCCGACCTCGGCCACCACCAGCAGCAGCATGAAGCCGTGCACGATCGCGCCGGGCAGACGCCGCGTGCCGAGACGATGCGGCGCGCGCAGCTGGTTGTCGGTATCGCCCAGCCAGCCGTGCACGACATAGGTCCCGATGGCGAGCGCGAAGAACAGCAGCGGCCAGACCACAGCGTGCAGATCCACCACCATCGGCCACGCCGACACCGCGGCCAGCGCGGCCATCACCAGGGCGGCGAAGCTGTAGAGCAGGCTGGCCCGATGCGCGATGTCGACATAGGGATGCGCCTGCGCGTCGGAGGAGCGCGCCATGCCCGCGTACTTCCATACGCCGGTCAGCAACCCTACGAGCAGGAACACGCCCGACGCCGAAAGCGCCACGCGTACCGGAAGCTCCATCACCGCACCCGCCAATGATTCCATGCCCGATCTCCCTTTCTGGCCGGGCGATAATCGCACCTTTACCGCATCGGGACCCGCATCGTGGATCCATCCGACATCGACCCGCTCGCCGTTGCCCTGCCCGGCATGGCGCCCGCGCTCTGGCTGACGGTCTGCGCCCTGCTGCCGCTCGGCGTGGTGCTGCTCGCCGACAGCCTGTTCCGGCACCGGGCGGCGCGGCTGCCGCCGGCACTGCGCGGCGGCGCCAAGCTCGCGGTCGGCCTCACCGGCGCCGCCATCGCCGCGCTGGGCAGCTGGCTCATCAGCAGCAACGGCGCCTGGCGCACCGACGACACCTTCTACCTGCGCGCGAGTCGTGCCTTCCTGGTGGAGCTGCCCGTCGAGCAGCTCCGGCCGGACGCGGCAGCGCCCCTGTCCTTCGACACGCTGACGGCGGACGGCCGCCTGCGCGCACCGGGCTATGCCGCCGGCTGGTACCGCGACCCCGACGGGCGCCGCGTCTTCGTGCTGTGGTCGGGCGCCCCGCTGACCCGCATCCCGACGGACCGCAACTTCGATCTCGCGCTCGCCATCGCCGACCCCTCGGCGCTGCGATGACGGCGTGACGACCGTGGCCGCACTACACTGCGCGCCTGTGCGACGAATCGCCCGGGGGAGGCATCGGAACATGAAACGGTGGATCAGTACGCTCGCCCTGCTCGCGGGCGGCATCGGCCCGGTACACGCGGCCGACATCGGCGCCGGCGTGCGCGCCTCGACGCTCGGACTGGGCGCCGAACTCTCGATCGGACTGCTCGATCGCCTGGTGCTGCGCATCCCGGTCAGCACCTTCACCTACAGCGACGACGTCGAGGAAGACGGCATCAACTACGACGGCGACCTCGATCTGCTCACCGTCGGCCTGTTCGCCGATGTCCATGTCTTTGGCGGCGCATTCCACATCACCGGCGGGCTGGCGAGCAACGGCAACGAGCTCAACCTGCGCGCCAGCGAAGCCACCGGCAACGAATCCTTCGAGGTCGGCAGCAACACCTACGTCTCCGATCCGGACGACCCCTTCGAGCTGCGCGCCGGGATCGACTTCGAATCGGTCGCGCCCTACATCGGCATCGGCTGGGGCAACGCGGTACACGCCGAGCGCAACAGCGTCTACTTCAAGCTCGAGCTCGGCGTGCTCTACCAGGGCAGCCCGCAGGCCACCGCCTCGGCAACCGGCTCGGTGCGCGACGCCGACACGCCTCTGGCGCCGTCCTTCGACGTGAACTCGGCCGACCCGCGCGCACAGGCCTTCCGCCAGCAGCTCGAAGCGGAGCGCGCGACACTGGAAGACGATATCGACGAGTACGATCTGTACCCGGTGCTCGGCGTGTCCGTCGGCTACCGCTTCTAGGACCGGCCGCCGACCGTGCTGAGCGCGGCACTCTGCGGTGCCGCCTTCGTCGGCGCCGTCCTCTCCGGCGCGCTGGGTCTCGGCGGCGGCACGCTGCTGATCGCGGTGCTGTTCGCGGCGGGGCTGCCGCCGGCCGAAGCGGTGCCCCTGTTCGCGATCGTGCAGATGGTCGCCAACGGCACGCGGAGCCTGTCCTATCTCCAGGCCGTCGACGGGCGCGCCCTGCTGGTGTTCCTCGCCGCCGGACTTCCCGCGGCGGTGATGTTCGCGCCGCTCGCCGACCGGGTGCCGTCGTACTGGGCGGCCATCGCCCTCGGCGGCCTGATCCTGCTGTCGCTGCTGCCGCGTCGTTCCCGCGCCCCGGAGCGGGGCCCGCGACTGCCGCCTTCGGCGGCCTACGCCGGCGCCGGACTGCTCAACGGCACCGCGGGCATGTTCATCGGCGCCACCGGCCTGATCGTCGGCCGCATGCTCGTGCGGCCCGACTGGGACCGCCCCCGCGTGGTCGGCACCATCGCCGCCGCGCAGATGCTCGGCCACCTCATCAAGATCGTCGGCTTCGCGCTGGCCGGCACCGCGCTCCTGCAGCGCCCGGCGCTGGCGGCCGGCATGTGCCTGGCGGCGATCGCCGGCACCGCCATCGGCACCCGCTTCGGCGACCGCCTGCCCGAGGCCCGGTTCCGCGCGGCGTTCCGCATCGTGCTGGTGGTGCTGGCCGCCCAGCTGCTGATCGACGGCATAATCCAGGCATGGAAACCCTTCTGAGCGCGGCCCGCGTAGAGGCCATCATCCACGCCGGACTGCCCGAATCCGACACCATGGGTGTCCGTGTCGAATCGGTGGGCGACGGCGCCGCCACCATCCGCATCCCGTTCTCCCCGCGCATGCTGCGCCCCGGCGAGCGCGTCTCCGGCCCGACGCTGTTCGCCGCCATCGACACCGCCATGTATGCCGCCGTACTCGCGCACATCGGCGAGCGTCCGATGGCGGTGACCGCCGATCTCAACATGCACTTCCTGCGCGCCTGCGCCCCGCGCGAGATCACCGCCGGCGCGCGCATTCTCAAGATGGGCCGCCGGCTGGCCGTGATGAGCGCCGTCGCCGGCGCGGTCGACGAGGCACCGGCCGTGCACGCGACCGGGAGTTATGCGCTGCCGGCGGAGGTGTTCGCGCAGAAGGGGTGAGAGGCCGCATCGCGGTTCCATGGTGCGGACCTCGAGACCGCACCAGCGCGGCGCCGCAGCCGCAGCAACCCCGCCCTACAGCACCCCCGGCAGCCAGGTGGCCAGCACCGGCACCAGCGCCACCAGCAGCAGGATGACGAGCTGGATCCCGATGAACGGCACCACCCCGCGATAGATGTCGAGGGTCCGCACCTCGGGAGGCGCGACGCCGCGCAGATAGAACAGCGCGAAGCCGAAGGGCGGCGTCAGGAAGCTGGTCTGCAGGTTCATTGCCATGAGCACGCCCAGCCAGACCGGATCCAGCCCCATCATCAGCAGCGGCACGGCGACGATGGGTACGACCACGAAGACGATCTCGATGAAGTCGAGCACGAAGCCGAGCAGGAACATCAGCACCATCACGCAGATCAGCGCGGCCACCGGCCCGCCGGGCAGCTCGGTCAGGGTGCGCTGGATCAGCAGGTCGCCGCCGTAGGCGTTGAAGGTCATCGCGAACATCGACGCACCCACCAGGATCATGAACACCATGGTGGTGACCGCCACCGTCTGGCGCGCGGTAGCGAGCAGTTCCCGTCCGTCGAGCCGGCCGCGCAGCGCGGCCAGCAGCACGCTGCCACCGGCGCCGATGCCGGCGGCCTCGGTGGCTGTGGCATAGCCACCCAGGATGGCGCCCAGCACCAGCACGATGAGCGCGACCGGCGGCAGCAGCGCCACCCCCACCGTTGCCATGGACGGCATGGGCTCGCGGGCGCCGTCGCCCGCGGCGGCCGTGTGCCGCGAGGCGAACAGCACGTAGATGACGTAGACCACCACCAGGATGACGCCGGGCACCAGCGCGCCCGCGAAGAGGTCGCCCACCGACACCGTCTCCACCGACCAGATGCCGGCGCGCAGCTGGGCCTGCTGGTAGGCCGAGGAGAGGACATCGCCGAGCAGCACCAGCACGATCGACGGTGGAATGATCTGACCCAGCGTGCCGGAGGCGCAGATGGCACCGCTGGCCAGCGGCGGCGCCACGCCGCGCGACAGCAGCGTGGGCATCGAGATCAGGCCCATCGCCACCACGGTGGCGCCGACGATGCCGGTGCTGGCCGCGAGCAGCGCCCCTACCACCACCACCGACGCGAGCAGACCGCCGCGCACGCGTCCGAACAGCGCGCCCATGGTCTGCAGCAGTTGCTCGGCAAGCCGGCTGCGCTCGAGCATCACGCCCATGAAGACGAACAGCGGCACCGCCATCAGGGTGGCATTGCTCATGGTGCCGTAGACGCGGCTGGCCACATCGAGCAGCTGCACGGCCTCGAAGGCGCCGATGCCGATGCCCAGAAGCGCGAACCACAGCGCGACACCCGCCAGCGTGAAGGCCACCGGGTAGCCCAGCAGCAGAACGCCGCAGGCCACCACGAACATCAGGATCGCCACCCAGGCCACTTACAGCCCCTCCTCGTGGGCCGGCGCGTCGAGCGTTTCGCCGCCGACAGCCAGCAGCACCGCCGACGCCACCGCCTGCAGCGCCAGCTGTAACGCCGCGACCGGCATCAACGTCTTGAGCAGATAGACCAAGGGCAGGCCCGAGCTCTCCACCGATGTCTCGCCCAGACGCCAGGACTCGGCGACGTACGGCATCACCGCCCACAGCAGGAACAGCGCAAAGGGCAGCAGCAGCAGCAGATGCCCGCCGATCTCGACGCGCCGCTGCACCGCGGGCGAGAAACGGTTGCGCAGCACGTCCACGCGCACGTGCCGGTCGGCGACGATGCCGCCGGCCGCGGCGAGCAGGAAGATGGCGGCGTGCAGGTACTGGGCGGTCTCCTGCAGCGCGATCAGTCCGATGCCGAAGCCGTAGCGCAGTACCACGACCGCCAGGAAGGTCACCACCATCGCCAGGGCCAGCCACGCCATGGCGCGTGCCACCGCGACATTGCACGCCCGCACCGCGCGCGCGGCGACCAGCAGCGCCATCCTCACAGCGATAGCGGCTGCCCGCCGGTATGGAAGCGGAGGATGCGCTCGTAGGGCGTGGGATCCTTGATGTGCACGAGGTCGCCGTCGCGCGGGAAGTGCCAGTCGTAGAGGCGCGACAGCCAGAAGCGCAGCGCCGCCGCGCACAGCACGCCCGACCAGTCGGCCTGCTCGGTCTCGGTGGGTTCGCGCTGCGCGCAGTACGCTTCGGTGAGCGCGCGATAGCGCGCGCGGTTGAGACGCCCGTCCTGCTCGAAGCACCAGTCGTTCACGGTCACCGCGAGATCGAACAGCAGCGCGTCATTGCAGGCGTAGTAGAAGTCGATGATGCCGCTGACCTGATCCGCCTGGAACAGGACGTTGTCGCGGAACAGGTCGGCATGGATCACGCCCTGCGGCAGCGCTGTCCAGCGTGCCGCCTCGTCGGCCGCCAGCGCGGTATCGAGCAGCGCGGCAGCCTCGGGCGGAAGCCGCGGGCGCACCTGATCGGCGGTGGCCACGCGCCAGTCGCGGCCGCGCGTGTTGGCCGCGGTCAGCCGGAACGAGCGCGCGCTGCTGTGCAGATCGGCGAGCGCCTCGCCGGCGGCATGGCACTGGGCCGTGTTCGGCGTCAGCGCGCTGGCGCCCTCGAGTCGCTGCACCAGTGCGGCGGGCTTGCCGCACAGCTCGCGCAGCACCTCGCCGTCCTTCGCGCGCAGCGGGCGCGGCGCCGGCACGCCCCGGTCGGCACAGTGCGCCATCAGCCCCAGGAAGAAGGGCAGATCATCGTGATCGAGACGCTCGAAGAGCGTGAGCACGAAGCGGCCGTCCTCGGTATCGACGAAGTAATTGGTGTTCTCGACACCCTCGCCGATGCCCTGGAACCCGATCAGGGCACCCAGCGGATACTGTTCGAGGAACGCGGTGAGCGCCTTGTGCGAAACCTTGGTGAATACCGACATGCGCGCGGAAGCGGGCTCTTGAGCGCGTCAAAATACACCAAAGCGCGACCGCGACACCGTTCGAAGGCCTGCACGGCCGTTCCGGCCGGCGGCGACCGCAGGCTAGCGGCGCACGATATCCGGGTCGTCGAGCAGCAGGCCGACCTCCTCGACCACGCCTTCGGGACTGATGTCGCGCACGATCAGCTCGAAGGGCCCCAGCGGCACGCGGTCGCCGAGCTCGACGCTGCCGCGGAGCCGGTCCCGGAAGACCTCGCGCAGCGTCTTGCCGCGCATGTCCGGTGGCAGATCGATGTCGAAGCGACGGGCGATGGAATCCGCCGACGCATCGGGCGGCAGCGAGAAATCACCGAGGAAGTCGCGCGCATCGACGGTATCGACGGCCGCGTAGATGCGGTCCAGCAGGCGGATATGGCGCTCGGCGCAGAACAGATAGACGGTGTCGCCCGGCTCCAGCGCACCGGCCTGATGCGGGCGCAGGCTCTCGCCGTTGCGCAGGATCAGGGAAGGGCGCGCCCAGCGCGGGATCCGGGTGGCGCCAAGCGCCGGGCTGTTGGCCGCCAGCCGGTAGCCGACCAGCTCGTGCTCGGCGCGACCGGGCAGCTCCAGCTCGATGCGGTCGATCATCGCGGCCTGCGCCGCTTCCATCTGCCGCAGGCGCTGCGCTGCCAGCCGCACCGTCCAGCCCTGCAGCAGCAGCGAGAAGATCACCACCAGGAAGACGACATTGAACAGCAGCTGCCCGTCGGCCAGCCCGGCGCGCAACGGCAGGATCGCCAGCAGGATGCTCACCGCGCCGCGGAGACCGACCCACCCCACGAAGCCGGTCTCGCGCCAGTCGAAGCGCTGCGGCCGCAGACAGATCAGCACCGCCAGCGGACGCGCGAGCAGCGTCAGCACCAGGGCCAGCCCGATGGCGGGCCAGATGACGTCGATGAAGCTCGACGGCACCGCGAACAGGCCCAGCGTCACGAACATCAGGATCTGCGCCAGCCAGGTGAGCCCGGCCTGGAAGCGGCGCATGGAGTACTTGCCCTTGAGGCGCTGGTTGCCCGCCACCAGACCGGCGAGGTACACCGCCAGGAATCCGCTGCCGCCGACCATGGTGGTGCCCGCGAAGACGATCAGCGCCATGCCCAGGACGGCAACCGGGTAGAGCGCGGTCTCGATATCCAGCGCGTTCACCAGACGCACCATGGCGAGCCCGCCGCCGATGCCGAACACCGCGCCCAGCCCCATCTGCTGCACCAGCGTGATGAGCATGCCGTCGATGCCGTCGCGGTCCCCGGCCACTGCCGCCAGCAGCGCCACCACCATGAAGATGGCGACCGGATCGTTGGTGCCCGACTCGATCTCCACCGTGGAACGCACGCGCTCGCGGATGCGCACGCCGCCGGTGCGCAGCAGGAAGAACACCGCGGCCGCGTCAGTGGACGACAGGCAAGCGCCGAGCAGCAGCGCGGTGGGCCAGTCGATGGGCAGCAGCAGGCGCGCCCCGGCCGCCACCACCAGCGCGGTGAGCACCGTGCCCAAGGTGGCGAGCGTCAGCGCCGGCGCCGCGGCCTTGCGATAGGCGCGCCAGGGCGTGGCGAAGCCGCTGTCGAAGAGGATGACCGCCAGCGCCAGACTGCAGCCCCAGTAGGCGATCTGGGCATCGTCGAAGTCGATGCCGCCGATCCCGTCCTCGCCCGCCAGCAGGCCGACGCCCAGGAACACCAGCAGCAGCGGCGCGCCCATCCGGAAGGAGAGCACGCTGCTGAAGATGCTGATCACCACCAGCGAGGCGATGATCAGGATGGTGACGATCTCGGGCTCGATCACCGCGCGCCTCGCCGGTTCCGGGAATGGATGAGGTCGCCCAGTGTACCGCCGGGCACCACCCCGCCCCCGGGCGCGCGGCGCCTCAGCGTCGCCAGAAGTAGGGGGTGAGCACCACCAGGAGCGGGAAGATCTCGAGCCGCCCCAGCAGCATCGCGAACACGCCCACCCACAGCCCGAAGTCGTTCACTGCCGCGAAGTTGCTCGCGACCTCGCCGAGGCCGGGACCGAGGTTGTTCAGCGTCGCCGCCACCGCGGAGAACGCGGTCACCACGTCGAGACCGGCGGCGAGCATGAGGAAGAAGATGATCAGGTAGAAGCCCGCGTACACCGAGAAGAAGCCCCACACCGCCTGGACGACGCGGTCGGGCACCGTGCGGTGGCCGATCTTGATGGGCAACTCGGCATTGGGGTGGATCATGCGCACCACCTCGCGTATGCCCTGCTTGAACAGCAGCATGACGCGCACCACCTTGATGCCGCCGGTGGTCGAGGCGGCCGAGCCGCCGATGAAGCTGGCGAAGAGCAGCAGCGGCGGCAGCAGCAGCGGCCAGCTGGTGTGATCGGCGGTGCCGAATCCCGACGTCGTGCCGATGGAGACAACCTGGAAGAGCGCGTGCGTGAAGGCCTTCACCCCGCTGCCGTAGGTGCCCGAGATCCACAGCACCGCGGTCACGAACAGCGTGATCGCGAGGATGATCCCCATGAAGGTCTTGAACTCGGCGTCCCGCCAGTACGCCAGCGGATGCTTCTCGCGCAGCATCGCGAAATGCAGGCCGAAGTTGATGGCCCCGCTGATCATGAACACCACGCAGATCATCTCGATGAGCGTGCTGTCGAAATGCCCGATGCTGTTGTCGTGGGTCGAGAAGCCGGCCGTCGACACCGTCGAGAAGGCGTGGCTGACGGCGTCGAACGGCGTCATGCCCGCCAGGTAGTAGGCCAGGGCGCAGGCCACCGTGAGGGTCAGATAGATCTGCCAGAGCACGCGCGCCGTCTCGCGGATGCGCGGCGTCAGCTTGTTGTCCTTGATCGGCCCCGGTACCTCGGCGCGGTAGATCTGCATGCCGCCGACACCCAGCAGCGGCAGGATGGCGACGGCCAGGACGATGATCCCCATGCCGCCGAGCCACTGCAGCTGCTGGCGGTAGTAGAGGACCCCGTGGGGCAGCGTGTCCAGCCCGGTGATGACCGTCGCACCGGTGGTGGTCAGTCCCGACACCGCCTCGAAGGCCGCCTGCGCGATGCCCAGTCGCGGCGTCAGCGCCAGGTACAGCGGCACCGCCGCGAACAGGCTCAGCACGGTCCAGAACAGCACCGCGACCAGGAAGCCCTCGCGGATCTTCAGCTCGCGCCGGAACGAGTAGACCGGCAGCCACAGCAGTGCGCCCGTCACCAGCGTGATGCCGAAACCCACCACGAAGGAGAGCGCCACGCCCTCGCGGTAGAACAGGTCCACCAGCGCCGGCGGCAGCATGGTGGTGGAGAACAGCATGAGAAGCAGCCCCACCACCCGCTGCACCGTGGCGTAGCGGTGCTGCATCCGCGGCAGACGCATCAGAGGAAGGTCGGCGGCACGTTGAACAGCTCCTCCACCGCGCGCGTGTACTTGCGGTCGACGATGAACAGCACGACGTGATCGCCGCCCTCGATCACGACGTCGCGGTGCGCGATGATGACCTTCTCGTTGCGCACGATGGCGCCGATGGTGGTGCCGGGCGGCAGGTCGATCTCGTCGAGCCGGCGGCCGACCACGCGCGAGTTGTCGCGATCCCCGTGCGCCACCGCCTCGATGGCCTCGGCCGCGCCCCTGCGCAGGCTGTGCACGCGCGCGACGTCGCCGCGCCGCACGTGCGCCAGCACCGCCGACACCGTCGCCTGCTGCGGCGAGATGGCGATGTCGATGATGCCGCCCTCCACCAGATCGATATAGGACAGCCGGTTGATCAGCGACAGCGCCTTGTGCGCGCCCAGCCGCTTGGCGAGCATCGCTGACAGGATGTTGGCCTCGTCATCGTTGGTGATGGCGCAGAACACATCCATGTCCTCGATGTTCTCTTCGGTCAGCAGATCCTCGTCGGCGGCGTCGCCGCACAGCACGATGCCCCGGTCCAGCTTCTCCGAGAGCATGCGCGCACGGTTGCGGTCGCGCTCGATGATCTTGACCTGGGCGTGGCCCTCCAGCGCCTGCGCCAGCTTGAGGCCGATATTGCCGCCACCCGCCAGCATGATGCGGCGTACCGGCCGATCCACGCGGCGCAGCTCGGCCATGATCTTGGGCGCGGCATCCACCGAGGAAATGAAGAAGACCTCGTCCTCGGCCTCGATGATGGTGTCGCCCTCCGGCAGCAACGGCCGGCCGCGGCGGTAGATGGCCGCCACGCGCGCGTCGAGGCCGGGTAGGTGCTGCGGCAGCTCGCGCAGCTGGCGGCCGACCAGCGGGCCGCCGTAGTAGGCGCGCAGTCCGATGAGCCGTACGCGCCCCTCGGCGAAGTCGACCACCTGCAGCGCCCCGGGGTACTCGATGAGCCGCCGGATGGCATCGGTGACCAGCTGCGCCGGGGAGATGTGCATCTCCATCGGGAAGCTGCTGTGGCTGAACAGATCGTCCGCCGAACGCAGGTACTCGTCGGCGCGCACGCGCGCGATCTTGGTGGGCGTGTTGAAGAGGTTGGCCGCGATCCGGCAGGCGACCATGTTCACCTCGTCGGACTCGGTGACCGCGATCAGCATGTCCGCGTCGTTGCCGCCGGCATCGCGCAGCACGCGCGGATACGAGGCATGCCCGTGGACGATGCGCAGGTCGAGTCGGTCGCGCAGTTCGTTGAGCAGCGTCTCGTCGGTGTCGACCACCGTCACGTCGTTCTGCTCGCCAGCCAGATTGTCCGCCAGCGAAGCCCCTACCTGACCGGCGCCGAGGATGATGATCTTCAATGCGGCGTCACATCGCTGTAGTGGCCCGGCATGATACGCCCCGCGAAGCCCGTCGGGGGACTGTTCCGCATAGGCAATTTCTACGATGGCCGCACCGCGCGCGGCGTCGCTATGCTGATCGGCTCGATAC
Organism: Algiphilus sp.; assembly: GCF_023145115.1. Classification (NCBI taxonomy): domain Bacteria; kingdom Pseudomonadati; phylum Pseudomonadota; class Gammaproteobacteria; order Nevskiales; family Algiphilaceae; genus Algiphilus; species Algiphilus sp. The sequence goes on along the minus strand of NZ_JAGLEJ010000030.1, from coordinate 86,768 downwards.
AACAAGAGCGCGGATACCGCGCCGGCGAGGAGACAACATGCCGTACCGCCACCCGGCAATCACCGCATTGCTGGCCGCCGCCCTGTGCGGCCTCGCCGCCTGCGGCGGCAGCGAACCCGTATCCGGTGACGGCGCGGGCGCGCCCGCCGAACCCGACGTACGCGTTGCGGAGGGCGCCCATATCGTCGTGCCAGCCGGCACCCGTGTCGGCCTCGGGGAAGCCGACGGCACGCCGCGCGCGTGGCGCCAGCAGCGCGGACCGGCCACACCACTGACCGGCGAAACCCTCCTGGCACCCGATGTCCGCGTCGCCACCGAGCTGCGCTACCGCGCCGGCGGCGACCAGAGCGGCATCCTCGTGCAACCGCGCCCCGACAGCGCCTGCGCCGGGGGCGCGCGCTGCGCCGCCGCCTCGAAGCGGCGCATCACGCCCGCGGATGCGCACATCGCCGGCATCCGCGAGGAGCGCCTGCTGATCGCGCCCAGGACGCAGCGCTTCAATCTCGGCGGCTTCGGCATCGACCCGACGCAGAACTTCCCGGCACCGCTCGACCGGCTGTCCGACATCCTCACCATCCCGGCGGCCGAACGCCTGCATCGCAACCGCGCCGACGACGACGAGCACACCTGGCTGCGCAGTCTCGTGCTCAGCGAGAACGGCGAGACCGTCGTCTTCCTGACCGTCGACGCGGTGGGTGCCGGCAACATCATCACCGGCGAGATGGGCCGCCGCATCGCCGATGCCACCGGCATCGATCCGGGCCGGATCCTCTTCGGCTCGACGCATACGCATGCCGGCGCCGACCTTCAGGGCCTGTGGGGCGGCGTGCCGCAGGACTGGATCGAGAACGTGCTCTATCCCGAGGCGGTCGGGGTGGTCGCCGACGCGCTGGCCGCGCTGCGCGAGGTCGAGCTGCGGGTACGTCAGGGCGACGCTGCCGCCTTCAACAGCTACCGCCGGCCGCCGGTCGATCCGACCGCGCGCGCCGACCCCATCATGACGCTCCTGGAAGCGCGCGAGCGCCGCTCCGGGCGACCGGTCGGCCGCCTGCTGCAGTTCAACGCCCATCCCACCAGCATCAACGAGGACCCGCGCACGCCCCATCCCGACTACGTCCTGGGCGCGGTGGACCGGCTGGAGGCGGACGGCGGCGTGGCCGTCTTCTACAACGGACCGATCGCCGACGCCTCCGCGCGCGGAGGCGACGCACCCGAGGACGCCACGCCCTACGAACGCGTGCGTGCCCGCGGTCGGGCCATGGCCGAGCACGCCCTCGCCCTGGGCGACGACCGCGTGCTCGGACCGGGGCTGACGTTCCGCCAGCAGCAGGCCCTGCTGCCGGTGACCAATCCGCTGTTCATCGGCGCGGCCGCCGCCGGCGCCTTCAACCGCTACTACAACTTCACCGGCCTGCCGCTGGAGCGCATTCCCTTCGTCAGCGAGTTGTTCACCACGCTGCCGCAGGTCGCGCCGGTGGCGCCCACCGCGGTGTCGCGCATCCGCCTGGGGAGCGACGACGCGGCGCTGGACATCGTCACCATCCCGGGCGAAGCCACCAACACCTTCGGCGAATCGATCCGCGCACTGGGCGACGGCAGCCCCATGATGCTGCTCGGCCTCACGCACAACAGTTTCGGCTACATCCTGCCGGTCGACGAGTTCAACTACGTCGATACCGGCGGCGGCACCGGGCTGTTCCTGCCCTTCACCAACTACGAGGAGTTCGTCTCGCTCGGACCGCTGACCGCGCCGCTGCTGCGGCTGCAGGCCTACGCGCCGCTGTTCGACATCGGCGCGGCCAATGCGGATGCGCTGCCGCCGGCGCTGTCGGCCTGCTTCGACGCGCTGCTGGGCGAGGACTGCCTGGTCAACCGCGTCGCCATGCAGCTCGACTACCTGCAGCAGGGCCTGCTCGACCGGTGCCGCGATGCCGGCGGTCCGGACGGCTTCTGCGCGCTGCTCGACCCGGTCACGCCGCTGGGCGACATCTGCCGGCAGCTCGGCCTGCCGCCGGCGGTCTGCGATCTGCTCGGCGAGACGACGCCCGCGGAAGCCCCGGCAGCGGCAGCGACTGAACAGGGCTGACCCGGCGACGCGCGACCGCTAAGCTGTCGGTCGATCCACGCCACGAAGGGAGCCGCGTCCAGCGACGCGGAGCAGCACGCATGAATCCAGCCGAGGAGGCCCTGTCCCGCCTGCGCGCCGGCAACGCGCGATTCGTCGAGCGCATCCGCAGCGCCACACCCACCGCTCAGCAGGCCGAGGCGATCACGCTTCCGCGCGAGCAGAAGCCCATGGCGATCGTGCTGGGCTGCGCCGACGCGCGCGTGCCGGCCGAGCTGGTCTTCGATCAGGGACTCGGCGATCTCTTCGTCATCCGGGTCGCCGGCAACATCGTGGCGCCGTCGGGCATCGGCAGCATGGAGTTCGCGGCCTCGCGCTTCGGCACACGGCTGGTGGTCGTGCTGGGACACACCGAATGCGGCGCGGTCACCGCCACGGTGGAAGAGCTGCTGCGCCCCGCCGGCGAGCAGTCGCCCAACCTGAGCGCCATCGTGGAGCGCGTGCGGCCGGCAGTCGCGCCGGTGGTCTCGGGCTGCGGGCACAGCCATACCGATGCCATCGTCCCCGATGCCGTGCGCGCCAACATCCGGCACTCGGTGGCGCAGATCCACAACGGCTCCGAGATCCTGCGCCAGCTCATCCGCGACGACGGACTGAAGATCGTCGGCGCCGAGTACGACCTCGCCAGCGGACAGGTGCACTTCCTCGACGACTGAGCTCAGTCGTCCAGCTCGGCCAGCCGGCGCTCCAGCAACCGGCGCTGGGCGGTCTGCTCGCTGAGCGCCAGCGCCCGCCGATAGCACGCGCGTGCCGCAGCGACACGGCCGGCGCGGCGATGAAGTTCCGCCAGGGCGGTATGGCCGGGCGCGTAGTCGGTCAGCGCACCGTCGGCGTGCAGCGCGTCGATGAGCGCGATGCCGGCATCCGGTCCGTCGCGCATGGCCACCGCCACCGCCCGGTTGAGCGCCACCACCGGCGACGGCTCGACGCGCAGCAGAACGTCGTAGAGGCCGACGATCTCGTGCCAGTCGGTGGACGCCGCGTCGGGGGACTCGGCGTGCAGCGCCGCGATCGCGGCCTGCAGACTGTACGGGCCGAAGCGCCGCGAGCCCAGCGCGCGCCGCACCAGCGCCGCGCCCTCGCGGATCTCGCCGGCATGCCACAGACTGCGATCCTGATCCTCCAGCAACACCGGCTCGCCCTCGGCGGTTTCGCGCGCATCGCGGCGTGCATCCTGCAGCAGCATCAGCGCGAGCAGCCCGAGCACCTCCGGGTCCGGCATGAGTTCGGCGAGCAGGCGGCCGAGACGAATGGCCTCGGCGGCGAGATCGGCCCGGCGCAGGCGCTCGCCACCGGATGCGGCATAACCCTCGTTGAAGACCAGGTAGATCACGTGCAGGACACTGTCGAGCCGCTCCGGCAGGTCGGCGGGCGCCGGCACCTCGTAGGGAATGCCGGCGTCGCGGATCTTGGCCTTGGCGCGCACGATGCGCTGCGCGACCGTGGGCACGCTGGTGAGAAAGGCGCTGGCGATCGCCTCGGTGGTCAGATCGCAGACCGTGCGCAGGGTCAGCGCGATCTGGGCATCCGGCGCCAGCGCCGGGTGGCAGCAGGTGAAGATGAGACGCAGCCGGTCGTCGCCGATGGCGTCGTCGCCATCCGGCTCGTCTTCGCGGCGCGCCTCGTACTGCTCGGCGATGAGGTGCTGCGAGGCATCGAAGCGCGCGCGCCGGCGGATGCCGTCGATGGCACGGAAGCGCCCCGCCGACACCAGCCACGCGCGCGGATTCTCCGGTACACCGTCGCGCGGCCACTGCGCGACGGCCGCCGCAAAGGCATCGTGCAGCGCCTCCTCCGCGAGCTCGAAATCGCCGAGCAGCCGGATGAGGGTCGCGAGCACGCGCCGCGACTCGGCCTGATAGACCGCGGCCACCCGCGCCGCGGCGGCACCGTCGTCGACCGGGCGGACCACGGCGCGCTCAGCGGGCTCCGGCGCCCGCGCGCCACCGGCCCGCGGACGCGGGCGGATGGGCCATCGATTCGGTTCGGTGCGTCATGGCACACGATCGCTTCTGTGACGACATGGTGTACCCGCTGCGAGACGTGGATACAAGACGGGGCTTGCACTCACTCCTGCCGGATGGCCTCGACCTGGATGCGCAGCGTCACGACGCCGGCCTCGCCCTCGCCGTAGGCGCTGTGCTGCATGCCGTACTCGGACCAGTTCATCGTGCCGGTGGCGTCGGCACCGCAGACCTCGACCTTCAGCATCGGATGCGGGATGCAGTTGAAAAGCGTGATGGTCAGCGGCACCTCGCGGGTGATGCCCCGGAAGGTCACCGCGCCGTCGACGCGGGCGGGGCGCCCGTCCTCGAAGACGATGGTGCCTTCATAGCCGGCATCGGGATGGCGCTCGACATCGAACCACTCCGCCGAGCGGGCCTTCTCGTCCATGATGTCGAGACCGAAGCGGATGCTCGCCGGGTCGATGGCGATGTCGACGCTGCCGGTTTCGGCCTCGCGGTCGAGGGTGATCACGCCGCTGCTGCGCGTGAACTTCCCGCGCCAGATCGAGATGCCCATGTGCGGGAAGGCCAGACTCGGGAAGGTGTGCTGCGGGTCGACCCGATAGCGAACCGCCTCGGCTCCGACGGTGCCGGGGAGCACCGCGGCCGCGAGCAGCGCGGCGGCGGCGATGCTCGCAACCCGCGATCCGGCCCGGGGCAGGCGGCCCATCACGCCGCCTCCGTGTCGGCAGGGCCCGGAATCGCCGCCATGTCCATCCACATCAGCTCCCAGATGTGGCCGTCCGGATCGCGGAAGGCGTGCTCGACCATGAAGCCGTGATCTGCGGGGTCGCGGAAGGTGGTGCCCCCCGCCGCGACCGCACGCTGCACGATGCGGTCGACCTCGGCGCGACTGTCGACACCGATGGCGATCAGCACCTCGGTGGCTGCGTGCGCATCGGCCACCGGCTGCGGCGTGAACTGCGCGAACCTGGCGTGCGTCAGCAGCATCACGGAAATGTCGTCGGCCACCGCCATGCAGGCGGCGGTGTCGTCGCAGAAGCGGTCGTCGAAGCCGAAGCCGAGCGACGAGAAGAAGGCCCGGGCGCGCGCGAGATCGGCGACCGGCAGATTGACGAAGATCCTGCGGGGCATGGATGCTCCTGGTCGGTGGATGGTGCGCTCAGGCCTCGACGATGGTCCGGAAGCCGCCCCAGAACATGCGCTTGCCGTCGAAGGGCACGTTCTGCATGTCCATGTCGGCGAGGCGCGGATCCTTCATCACCAGCTCGTTGATGCGGTCGCGTTCCTCGCGCGACGGGTAGGTGATCCAGGCGAAGACCACGGTCTCGTCCTCGCGCAGCAGCACGCTCTGCGGGAAGGAGGTCACCTCGCCGGGCTTGACGTCGTCGGCGACGCACTCGATGTACTCCAGGGCGCCGTGCTCGCGCCACACCTGCGAGGCGAGCTCGGCGAGCTTGCGGTAGTCCTCGACCCTGTTCTTCGGCACCGGTACCACGAAGCCGTCCACGTACTTGCTCATATCGGTTGTCCTCTTCAGTCAGCGGTTCACGATCTCAGGGGCAGCCACAGCGCGATCACACCCTGCCCGGTGGCGGGATCGAAGCGCTCGTCATAGCGCTCGAACAGCGTCGGCGATTCCGGCACGGCCTCGCCCGAGGCCGGCAGCCACTCGCGCCAGATCGCGTCCCAGCTCCGCCGCATGTCGGCGACATGGCCGTGGTGCTCGAAGACCGCGAAGCGGCCGGCCGGCAGCGGGTGCCGGGTCACAGCGTCCGGCAACGACGCGTCCGGTGCCACCTCGACCGCACACAGGTAGGCGATGCCGTCGGCGGGCGCGTGCTCCGGCGGCATCAGCCCGTACAGGGCCGAACCGATGCGACCACCGAACCGGTCCACGGATGCCATGAAGCGCTGCCACTGCACGGCGATGCCTGTCCGTTCCGCGAAGCGGTGGCGCTGCAGATCACCCGCGAACACGCGTCCGGGCTGATGCTCGATGCGTACCGGCTGCATGGCGCGCGCTCTCGATGCCGTTCCGGCCGCCATCATTCCGGTGTCCTGTTGCAGTTGATCATCCACGGCACGCCGAAGCGATCGACGACCATGCCGAAGCGCCGGGCCCAGAACGTCTCCGCCATCGGCATCTCGACCGTACCGCCCTCGGCCAGCACCGCGTACAGGCGCTCGGCTTCCTCCGGTGTGTCGACCGACAGCACGACGTGCATGCCGGTGATGGCGGCGCGCGGCGCTTCGCAGCCGTCGCCGTCGGTACCCATCAGCTCGACGTCACCGAACAGCAGGCTGGCGTGCATGACCTTGTCCTGCATCTCGGGCCCGACCTGATCCGCCGCCGGCCCGTCGCGGAACAGCATCACGCCGTTGCCACGCGCACCCAGCTGCCGCTCGTAGAACGCGAAGGCCTCGGCGCAGCGGCCGCCGAAGTTGAGATAGGGATTGAGCTGCATGATCGATCCTGGTGCGTGCGGGATGGGCGTGACGATGTCCGTGGGTAGTCGCCGCAGCGCGCGGCGAATCGACAGCAGCAGGCGGATATCGCTCAACCACAAAGTTGAATATTGCACGTGCACCCGCTATATTCAACCCAATGGTTATGCAATATGACGCCCGACTCGACGCCGTGTTCCGCGCACTGGCGGACCCCACCCGGCGCGACATGCTGCGCCGCCTCGGCGACGGCGAGCAGAACGTCGGGCAGCTGGCCGCACCGTGTGCGATGTCGCTGGCCGCCGCCTCCAAGCACATCCGCGTGCTGGAGAACGCCGGGCTGGTCGAGCGCCGCGTCGCGGGCCGCACGCACTGGTTCCGCCTGCACGGCGACGCGCTGGCCGAGGCCCACGCCTGGCTGGCCCGCTACGAGGGCTTCTGGACCGGGCGCCTGGATGCGCTGGCGCGCGCGCTCGAAGCACCCGACACCCCCTGATCCCGCACGGAGCCAGCCATGTCCGACCCCGGCCGACTCGATGAAACCGGCACCCTCATCTTCCGCCGGCGCCTGCCCGGCCCCATCGAACGCGTCTGGGCCTTCCTCACCGAGGCCGACAAGCGCGCGCGCTGGCTCGCCGGCGGCGAGATGGAGTTATGGGCAGGCGGTCGCGTCGAGCTGCGCTTCCTGCACGCCGAGCTGACGCCGCATCTCGAGGCCATCCCCGAGCAGCACGCCGAGCTCGTCGACGGTCACGTGATGACCGGACGCATCACCCGCATCGAGCCGCCGCACCTGCTCGCCTTCACCTGGGGCGAGAACGGCGATTCCCCGTCCGAGGTCTGCTTCGAGCTCGGCACCGACGGCGACGAAGTCAGCCTGCTGCTGACCCACCGCCGCCTCGCCGACACCGACGCCACGCGCGTCAGCGTCGCGGCCGGCTGGCACACGCATCTCGACATCCTTGCCGACCGCCTGGCCGGACGCACGCCGCAGCCGTTCTGGTCAACGCACACGCACTACGAGGCCGAGTACACGCAGCGCCTCACCTGGACCGAGGAGAGCCCGCCATGACCCGAAGCATCACGCCCTTTCTCATGTTCGAGGGCACCGCCGAGGCAGCGGTGCGCTTCTACGTGTCGCTGTTCGCCGACTCGGCGATCGTGCGGATGGCGCACTACGCCGCCGGCGAGCCGGGACCCGCCGGCAGCGTCCAGCGCGCCGACTTCCGGCTCGCCGGTCGCGACTTCATCGCCATCGACTCGCCGATGACGCACGACTTCGGCTTCACGCCGTCGCTGTCGCTGTTCGTCGAATGCGCGGACGCGGCCGAGATCGAGAGCGCCTACGCGCAGCTCGGCGCGGGCGGCCGCGAGCGCATGCCGCTGGACGACTACGGCTTCAGCCGCCGCTTCGGCTGGATCGACGACCGCTTCGGCGTGTCCTGGCAGCTCAACCTGCGCTGACGCCGCACACGGTCACTCGGTCCCGTCACCGTCCGCAACGAAGGTCAGCGCAAAGCTCACCGGCACCATGCTGCCGATGGCCTGCAGGCCGGCGACCTTGCGCAGTGCGTCGATGCCCTCCACCAGCGCGAAGCTGCCGGCATCGACCAGCACCGGCTGCTCGCTGGTGACGAACAGACGCGCGTCGTCCAGACGCGTCACGTGCAGGGTCGCCGGCACCCGCTTGCTGGCGCCGTGCAGATCGAGTGCGGCCTCGGTATCGAGCTTGCGCTGCTCGCCGGCCGCGAGACCGTCGACCATGTCCGCATCCACCGCGAGCGTCACGGTGGCACTGGCGAAGCGGCCGGTCTCGAACAGCATCTCGCGCATGCGCTTGTCGCGGATGCCGATGCCGGTCTGCACCGAGTCGAGGCCGATGCTCAGCGTGGCCTCGCCGTCGGCACCGATGGAGCCGCTCAGATCGGGAAATCGGTGCACTTCGGCGATGCTGTTGTTCTTGATCGAGACCACGCTGAGGCTCGATGCATCGGCGTCGAGCGTCCATGACCCGGTCCCGGCGCTGGCGGGCAGCGCCCAGAGCGGGGCGAGCAGCGCGGAGGCGAGCGCGAGTGTCGGAACGAAGCGTTTCATGCGGTTCTCCTTGGGGGCGAATAGCAACCCGGTGATCATGCAAGGACCGGCCCAGCCGACGCGGTACCGGTTCACGGCGTCGCCGCGTGGTCGCATCGTGCGTGCATGGGGATCGTGCCATCCGGGTCGCTGAAGCGCGGATCGCAGACGAAATCCCAGTCGGTAAGACTTTCGAGGAAGGCGAGCAGATCGTCGACCTCGCCCGGCGTCAGCCTGAACCCGACCATCAGCGCGTCCTTGTACGGACTCTGCGAGCCGTCGCCTGCCAGCGGGCCATCGGCCACCACCCGGCCGCTGCGCGCGTAGTGATCCACGATGACCGCGCGCAGGGTCGGGATGGAACCGTCGTGCATGTAGGGCGCGGTAAGCGCGATGTTGCGCAGGGTCGGCGCCCGGAAGCGGCCCATGTCCGAGGCTCTGCCGGTGAACTCGTACAGGCCCTGGTTGCCGCCCGGATAATTGCCCTGCTCCAGCGGATAGCCCGGCCCCGGGCCGGCGATGTTGTAGAGCCCGGTGTTGCGGTACTCGATGCCGTCGAGCACGGTGCCGTCATGCTGCACCGACTGCGCGAAGTTGAAGCCGCCGTGGCAGTGGAAGCATTCCAGACGCTCCGAGAAGAAAAGCGCCTGACCGCGCCACGCCGACTCGCTGATCGCCCCGGGATCGGGATCGACCGGATGCGTGGCGCGGTCGTACGCCGAGCGCCCCGAGATCATGGTCGCGACGAAGGCCGCATAGGCACGCGCCACACGGTCCAGCGTGAACGGATCCGGGTCGTCCGGGAAGGCCGCGAAGAAGGCATCGACGTACGCCGGATCACCGCGCAGCCGGTCCAGCATCGTCTGCTCGCGACCGGCCCAGCCGAGCTCCACCGGGTGCTCGTTGAGCAGCACGTCGATGGCCTGCGCGCGCAGGTCGGTGGTGTTCGGGTTGGCCCAGTTCTGGCGCGCGTTGTAGACCGCGTTGGTCAGGCTCATGGCGTTGCGCGGGTGCGTCTCGCCGGTAGGCCCGACCGCCAGCGCGCGCCGGTCGGTGAAGGCGAAGCGCTGCTCGTGACAGCTGGCGCAGGACCCCTCGCGGTTGACCGAGGTGCGCTCGTCGTAGAACAGCATGCGCCCGAGCTCGACGCGCGCCTCGCTGAGCGGCTCGTCGCCGGGCAGCTCCGGCGGCGGGAAGCCAGCGGGCAGGCGCAGGTCGAAGCCACCCGGCGGCACCGGATCGGGCGGCGCCGCGTCCCCGCCGCCGCCACCGCATGCCGCCGGGAGCACGGCGCCCATCGCGAGGATGGACGCCGTGAACACTCGGAAGCGCATCATCGCACCGTCAGGAACTGCTGCTCCTGCCGCGGAATCGGCTCACCGTTGTAGGTGAAATCGAGCCCGAAGCGGGGCACGATCCCGAGACACTCAGGATCGGTGGTGCCCGACATGCAGCCCGGCGCGCCGGCGGCGTCGCTACCGATATCGGCGTCGGCCAGCACCGGTGCAATATCGGCGACGATGCGCCCGCCTTCCGCAATGACCGTGTAGTCGAGGCAGATCTCGGCCTGGTTGGGCTGCGCGCAGGCACCGTCCGGTGGGGCGGTCGGATCGCCGGTGCCGTTGGTGCAGCCCGTGCTCCCCAGATGCACGAAGAAGTTCTGGCGCGCGCCGTCGGCATCGCCGATGCCGTCGACGCGGACGAACTTGCGGCCACCCAGCCAGGACCACGCCATCGCCGTCGAATTGAGCGGCGTCGGCGCAGTGGCGATGTCGCCGTGATTCCGGTCCGCCGGTACGCCCAGCGTGAAGCAGAGCTGGTCGAAGTCACCGGCCGCTGCGGCGCCGGCCAGCGCCAGCGTGCGCGCCGGGGCCGGGGCGTCGCAGCCCTCGACCAGACCCAGCAGGGCTACGTTGCGGCCATCCTGCTGATGGACCGTGCCGTCGGCGCGCGGCGCCAGCCGCACCGGCGCCACGCCGTCGTTGCCGCGCAGCTCGAGATCGCTGACGTACCAGCGGAAGTCGCGCAGCTCGTAGTTCTGAGCGGTGCTGCCCACGCCCTCGTAGGCCGCGCCGCACATCGCCTGATCACCGTTGACCTCGGCCGCGAAGGCGAGCGCGAGATTCTGCTCGTCGCCGGTGTGCACGTGCATGGCCGCCAGGATGTTGTCAACCAGCCGCGCCTGCTCGGCAGCGGCGTCGGCGAGCTGCGTCATGTCGATGCCGTCGAACCACTCCTCGTAGCGAAGCACCACGGTGAGGTCGAGCTGGCGGTGCTCGGCGTCGAGCGTTACCGGCGCCGAGAACGGCAGCGTGATCCGGCGGGGCTGAGCGGCGGCCTTCGCCTGCACGCAGCTGTGTGCGCTGATGCTGTCGAGCTCGGTGTCCGGCACGCCCACCGTGTCCGGGTAATGGCACGGCGCGACGTTGATGGCCACACCGTCGAGGCTGGTATCGAGCTCGCCGCCGTGCTTCGGCGCCGCGGCCGACCCGGGCTGCAGTGCGACGCGCAGGCCACAGTAGCTTCCCGGCCCGGCAATCAGCGCGCCGAGATCGACCACCCCTTCACCCCCGGCCACCGTGTTGACCGCACCCGCCGGCGGCGAGCCGCCGTGCCCGGCGTGCGCCACGGCCGCGCCCATCGGATTCAGCATGGCGAGCACCCGGCCGACGCCGGCGCTGGCGGTCGGACACGCCTCCAGCGCGATGGGCACCAGATTGACCAGGCCGAGCTGCAGGTCGATGCGCATGCCGTCGGCGCGGCGGAACTGTCGGTAGTCGGCGTGGCCTGCCCCGCCCCCGTCGTGAGACGCGGTGTGCGAGCCCATCGGCGTGGCGCGGAGACTGGCCTCGATGCCCGCCTCGCGTTCGCCGTTGCCGGAACACGCCGCGAGCACGGCGCACGATAGCGCGGCGACCAACGCCGCGCGCAACATTGCATTCGTTTGCATGGAAAATTCCCCGAATCTAGAAGTCGTAGGCGAGCGACAGGCGCAGCGAGGCGTCCTCGTCCTGCGCGCCGTTGAGGTCGTCGAGCACCGGCACCTGCGCGCCTGCGCTGATCGACAGCTCGCCCAGGAAGCGCGCCGCGACACCGGCGTAGAGCGCCGCCAGGGTGCCGCCGGAGTCCGGGTCGGTGACGCCGGAGAAGCGGTTCCTGCCGCTGTGCCGCGCATCGAGCCCGGCCTGCAGCGCCCAGTCCGCGTTGATCGCGTACTGGCCGAGCAGCGAGGCGGTGTAGGCATCGCCGGGCGAGAAGCCCTGATGGCCGTCGCCGTACACGAAGGCGACGCCGCTCACGGTCAGCATCCACGGGAAGCGGTAGTAGCGGTACCAGCCGCCGAGATTGGGCGCGATGGCACCGGCGTCGGGTTGCACGTCGATGTCGAGCCTGCTGCCGCCCTCGCGCACCTGGTCGGTGGTCGGCAGGCGCACGCCGAAGCGCACCCCGGCCAGGTGGCGGACCACCGGCTCGCCGCTGCGATGCAGGACCCACCAGCCGATGAGATCGATGTTGCCGAAGCCCTCGGCTTCCTGCGAGGCGAGATTGCCGTCGTCGAGGGTCTTGCGCACCCACGGCAGCTGTGCGGCCACGGTGAGATCGTCGCTGACCGCGTAGGACAGACCGATGGTGCTGCGCAGCTCCTCGGTCTCGCGCGCGTTCAGGCCGGCGCCCTGGGTCTCGCTGCGCGCCAGCAGGTCGAAGGCCGTGCGCAGGCGTCCGGCGTAGGGTTTCTCGGCGCCCAGCAGCGTGATGCTGTAGTCACCGCACTTGCAGGTCGAACAGGCCAGTGCCGCGGGCGGCGCCAGCACGAGAAGAAGCCCGGCGAGCAACGCCGGCTTCCGGAATCGGTACCACATGGTTGTCGCTCCCCTGGCCGCGGATGCGCGGCCCCGAGTGATGAGGCGGCGCCCTCGGGCGCCGGCTACGAATCGCTCAGGCGGGAATCGGGGGTGCGCGCGACGGCGGCCGCAGCGCGCGCGGCGCTGCCGGTATCGTGCCGCCGGCGATGGTCGCAGCGGGTGGCGCAAGCGACGGCCGGACCCCTTCGATGGCGACATCCGCGCTCGGCGCCGCGGCGGCGTGTGCTGTCGCGCAGGCGCTGCACTGGGGCAGCTCGGCGATGAGCCGGGCGGCATCATCCTGCGCACCGGCAGCTTGACCGTCGCGCACCGACGCGGCCAGCGCCACCGCGCCGGTGCCGCACCACGCGAAGGCGAGCGGATCGCCGGCCCGCTGCGCATAGGTCAGCGCGTGCGCCGACGGCAGCAGCAGCTGGCAGAGCATCGCGATGATGCCCAGCCACACGAATACGGGTCCGGGACGGCGCATCAGCCGATTATTCCAGAAGCCCGGCCGGGTGGCGACCGCACGCGCCGCCGACCCGCTGCGCCATGATCAGCCGGGCACATCGAGCTGCCGAATGGGCCGGACCTCGATGCTGCCGACACGCGCCGAGGGCACCCGCGCCGCGATCGCCAGTGCCTCGTCGCGGGACGCGGCCTCGATCAGCCAGAAGCCGGCGAGCTGCTCCTTGGTCTCGGCGAAAGGGCCGTCGGTCACCGAGACCCTGCCGCCGCGTACCCGCACCGTCGCCGCGGTCGCTACCGGCTGCAGCGCCTCGCCGGCAATCCACTGACCGGCATCGCGCAGCGACGCGTCGAAGACGGCACACTCGCTGTCCTCCGGACTCTCCGGCAGCCCGTGCAGGTCGGCCTCGCTGCTGTACACCAGACAGAGATACTTCATGGCTTGCTCGCGGCGTCGCATGGTCGGCCGATATCGTAGCGCGACCTGGTCATGCCCCCGGCGTCGACGACGGCGGTCGCTCCCATCTCAGACCGCGGCCGCGTGCGTCGGCGCCATCAGCTCGCGCGTGGGGCGGATCTCGATGCTGCCGACGCGCGCTGACGGAATGCGCGACGCCACCTGGATGGCATCGTTGAGATCGCGTGCCTCGATCAGGATGAAGCCGGCGAGCTGCTCCTTGGTCTCGGCGAAGGGACCGTCGGTCACCGAGACGCGCCCGTTGCGCATGCGCACGGTGGTGGCGGCGCTCACCGGCTGCAGGGCCTGGCCGAGCAGGAAGTGGCCGCTGGCCTTCAGGGCTTCATCGTTCGCCGCGCACTCGCCGTCGCGCGGGCTGTCGGACTGCGTCTGCAGCGCAGACTCGGCGGCGTAGACCAGGCAGAGATACTTCATGGTGCGTTCCTCGCGAAGCGGTGCTCACCCTCTGATCGTCCGGCAGTGCCGGATATCGACAGCCGGTCCTCGACGATGGTGTCCCGATCGACCCGCGCCCCGCGTCCACCCGCCGGGAGCAGCGGCGGCCGAGCGGTGCGAAGCGCGCTGAAGTCGATGACCTGGCCGCAGCGCCGGCGGCGCCCTATGGTGCGGACATGAAGCAGGCTTCCGTCGCCGATGATGCAGCCCTTGCCGCCTATCTGGGGCAGTGGGTCGACGTGGCCCCCGAGGAAGCGCGCGCCCTGCGTGCCTACGCGCGGCGCTGCACCTGGGAGCGCGGCGCCACGCTGTTCCCGCTCGGCGGCGAGGCCGACGACCTGATCCTGCTCACCGAAGGAGTGGTACGCAGCTTCTATCTGCACGACGACCGCGAGGTCAATCTGCGCCTGCTGTGCGCGCCCGCCGCGGCGCTGCCCTACAACAGCTTCCTGCTCGGCACCACCGCCGACGAGGCGCTGCAGGCACCGTCTCCGGGTACCGGCTATCGGGTGCGCTTCCGCGCCTTCTGCCGCGAACGGCCCGGGCTGCTCGCCGAGGCCGTGCGCCGCGAGCTCGCCGAGCGCCACTTCATCGCGCTGCAGCGACGCCTGCGCATGCTGCAGGCGCGCACCGCCGCGCAGCGCTACGCCTACTTCCGTGCCCACATGCCGCCCGAGATCGTCGCCGGCACGCCGGCCTACCACGTGGCCTCCTATCTGGGCATCACGCCCGAATCGTTGAGTCGGGTGAAGGCCGATCTTGAGAAATGTCAAGGAAACGCCGATCCGCCTCCGGCAGACTGACCGGCAACGGATCGATCGCGGGGGAGACGCCATGATCGGCTACGCGGTAAGCGGACTTCTGGTGCTGATCGGCACCATCAACCTGATCCCGGCGGCGGGCCTGCTGTCGCCGGAACGCCTGCGCGTGCTCTACGGCGTCGCGCCCGATGCCCCGGACCTGATCCTGCTCCTCCGCCATCGTGCGCTGCTGTTCGCGCTGCTCGGCGGCTTCATCGTGCTGGCCGCGTTCCGCCCCGCGCTGCAGCCACTCGCCTTCCTGGTCGCACTGGTGTCGATGGGCGGCTTCCTGCTGCTCGCCGCCGGTGGTGATCACGGCGCATCCATCGCGCGTGTGGTGCGCGCCGACGTGGCGGGCCTGTTGCTGCTCGCCACCGCCTTCCTGCTGCACAACCTGCGTCCCGACTGAGGGAGCCGAGCCGTGTTGAAGATGAAGCCCGCCTGCGAGCGCTGCGCCACCCATCTGGGCTGGCACGACGCCGCCCGCATCTGCTCCTTCGAGTGCACCTTCTGCCCGGCATGTGCCACGGCGATGGAGAGCGTCTGCCCCAACTGCGCGGGACCACTGGTCACGAGGCCGGTGCGCGAACGCGCGCCGCTGCCGGTGGCCGCGGGCCTCATCCGCCGGCGCCTGGGGATCGGCGGGCGCGGCACGCCGCGCTGATCCGGGAGACCACCGCATGATGAGGATCCACGGATTCCGCGGCTCCGGGAACTGCTACAAGGTCGAGCTGGCGCTGCGACTGCTCGGCCTGGAGTACGAATGGATCGAGCACGACATCCTGGCGGGAGCCACCCGGACCGATGCCTTTCTCGCCGTCAATCCCAACGGCCGCATCCCGGTGCTCGAGCTGGCGGACGGTCGCGTACTGCCCGAGTCCAACGCCATCCTCTGCTACCTCGCCGACGATACCCCGCTGATGCCGGAGGATCGCTTCCGGCGCGCGCAGGTGCTGCAGTGGCTGTTCTTCGAGCAGTACAGCCACGAACCCCACATCGCCGTGGCGCGCTTCATCCACCGCTACCTGGGCAACCCACCCGGGCAGGCCGAGCGCGCGCAGCGCTGCGTGGAACCCGGCTACGCCGCGCTCGGCGTCATGGAGCAGCACCTGGCGGCGCGCCGGTACTTCGTGGGCGAGGCCTACAGCATCGCCGACATCGCGCTCTACGCGTACACCCATGTCGCCCACGAGGGCGGGTTCTCGCTCGACCACTACCCGGCGGTGCGCGCCTGGCTGGACCGGGTGGCGAGCCGACCCGGCCACATCCCGATGGAGGGGCCCCGCAATGCCTGACGACACTCGCGCACAGACGACCGCGGAACCGCTGCTGACCCGCTTCCCGCCACCCGGGGGCCCGCCGGCCGGCCGCGTTCTGGTGCTTCCGGCGCTGGGTGTGCCGGCACGGTTCTACGGCCGACTGGCCGAGCAGCTCGCCGCACGCGGACTGGAGGTTGCGGTGCTCGAGCTGCGCGGCACCGGGGAGAGTCCGCTGACACCCGCGCGACACTGCGATTTCGGCTTCCGCGAACTCCTCGACGAGGACATACCGGCGGCGCTGCGCACGCTGCGCGCAGCGCGCGACGGGCTGCCGCTCTGGATGCTGGGCCACAGCCTGGGCGGGCATCTTGCCGTGATCACGGCCGGCCGCATGCCCGACGAGATCGACGGCCTCATGCTGGTGGCCTGCGGATCGCCATGGCGTGGCGCCTACGCCGGCGCCACGCGCCGCAGGCTCGACGCGATCTGCGCGCTGATTCCGGTCTGCAACGCGCTCCTCGGGTACTACCCCGGTCACCGACTGGGATTCGGAGGCCGGCAGCCGCGCACGATCATGCGCGACTGGCGCGCCCTGGCGCGCAGCAACCGCTACGCCGCCGCGGGCATCCGCGAGGATCTGGAAGCCGGACTCGCGCGCTTCGCGGGCCCCGTGCTCAGCCTGCGCATGGCCGACGATGACTTCGCGCCGCAAGCCGCCACGCGCGCCGTCACCGCAAAGCTTCCGGCAGCCTCGCTCACCGAGGCGGTGCTCGATGGTGCCGCCCTGGGCACCGCCGCCGACCATTTCCGCTGGGCGCGGCAGCCCGATGCCGTGGTGACCCGCATCGCGGAATGGATGCAGAAGGCCGGAGCGGCGTCGTGAGCGCGTTCGGCGAGAGCCAGATGCTGTTCGCGGGCACGCTGCTGTTCCTGCTCGGCCTGCTCACCGGCGTGGCGATACCGGCGCTGCGCAACAAGCGCATGGGGCTGTCGGCGCATCTGGTCGGCGTGCAGCACGGCATCGTGCTGTGGGTGGTGGGCCTCATCCAGGCGCGGCTGACGCCGTCACCAACGCTCGACGCGTGGATGACCTGGTCGCTGGTGCTCGGCCTCTACGGGCTATGGCTGGCGATGCTGCTGGCCGCCATCTGGGGCGCCAGCCGGGCGCTGCCCATGGCCGGTGCCGGCTTCTCGGCATCGAAGGCGCGCGAGCTGGTCGTGGGAGCGCTGGTCTACGGTCCGGCCGCGCTCATCATCGCCGGCACCACACTGCTGCTGGCCCGGCTCTGGTAGCGCGACGCTAGAAGCGGTACGCCACGCTGCCCACCACCGTGCGCCGGGCGCCGTAAAAGCAGTCGCCGCGCTCCAGGCACACCGCCAGCACGGTCTCGTCCTCGAGGTTGCTGGCGTTGACGGCGACGCGCCAGTGCGTCGACTCGAAGGCCGCCATGGCATCGAACAGGGTCGTGGACGGGACTTCCACGGTGCGGCTCTGGTCGGGAATGGCCGCCGTGTAGCGCAGGCCGGCGCCGATCGAGAAACCGGGCACCCCGAACAGGCCGAAGCGCAGCCGCCCGAACAGCGACGCCTGATCGTCGGCGACGGCGGACAGCGGCTTGCGGCCGGCACCCTCCGCGTTGGGCCCCTCGTCGCTGTAGGCATCGACGAAGCGCGTGTAGGCGGCGATCAGATCGAGCCGCTCGCGCCACGTGCTGGTGGCCTCGAACTCGAAGCCGCGGATGCGCGCCTCGCCGAGCTGGACCTGCACGGCCGGATCCGGTCCGGGAGCCAGGCGGTTCTCTTCCTCGATGTCGAACCAGGCCGCGGTGAGCAGCGTCCCCGCATCCCGCGACTGGTATTTCAGACCGGCCTCGAACTGCCGGCCGATGACCGGTTCGAAGGGCTCGCCCTCGCCGTCGTAGTCCGCGACCGGCTCGAAGGACTCGGCATAGCTGACATAGGGCGCGAAGCCGGCATCGAAGTGATAGAGCAGGCCGCCGCGCAGCGAGGTCTCTTCATTTTCGATGTCGGGGTTGCCCGCCTCCTCCGAGGACGCGGTATCGAAGCGGACGCCGGCCAGCGCCACCAGATGCTCGCCGATGCGCATCTGGTTCTGCAGGTAGTAGCCGGTCTGGCGTGTGGTGAGCTCGGGCCGGGCGGTCACCTCGGGGGCGATGAAATCGCCGTACTCGGGCTCGTAGAGATCGAACAGGCCCTGCGCAACGATGCGCAGCGGCGGGAGCCGGCCCTCCTGCTGCGTGGTCTCCACATGGGTGATGTCGACGCCGGCGAGCAGCAGGTTCGCCACCGCCCCCCAACGCCAGCGGCCGGTGACGCGCTGGTCGGCGGTCACCGCGTGCACGTCCGGCTCGTCGATGTAGCTGACGCGCAGCACCGAGTCGCGCCGGAGCGGGTTCAGCAGGTAGGGATCGCCGGTGTAGATGTTCGGGAACATCGAGCGGTAGACCGCGCCACTGTCCGAGTAGCGCGCGTTCTGATGGAAGGTCCAGTGCGCGCCCAGGTCGATCTCCAGCAGCGAGGTCACCGCCTTCTGCTCGGTGTCGTAGCGGTCGAATCCGGGCTCGCTGACGAAGCGGCTGGTGGGAATCCGCCCGTTGCGGTTGGGCAGCACCGTGCCCTCCCACGGCAGGAAGGCGGTCGACGAGCCGCTCTCGTCCTCCTGGAAATGGCCCAGCACCGTCCATCGCAGCCAGTCGGTGGGGGCCCAGCGGACCGACGGCGCGACGAACCAGCGATCGGCGTCGACGAAGTCGACCTGGGTCCCGGACTGCCGGACCAGCGCCACCAGCCGATAGGCGAGGTTGCCGCTTTCCGTCAACGGACCGGTCGAATCCAGCGCGATCTGGCGGCGCTGGTAGCTGCCGACCTCGGCGCGCAGCTCGTGCGCCGCTTCCAGCCGGGGCCGCTTGCTGGTGAGATCGACCATGCCGCCGCTCGGCCCCTGGCCGTAGAGCACCGACGACGGCCCGCGCACGATGGTCACGCGCTCCAGCGCGTAGACATCCGGACGCACGTTGTTGTACGAGCCGAACAGCGAACGCAGCCCGTCCTGGTACTGCGCGAACTGGGTGCCGCGGATGATCGCGAAGTCGCCGCGCGTGTCGAAGCCGTAGGCGTCGGAGCGCACGCCGGCGCTGTAGCGCAGCGCGTCCTGCACGCTGAGCGCGCCGAGATCCTGCAGGCGTTCTGACGAGAGCACCGACACCGCCTGCGGCGTCTCGATGAGCGGTGTGTCGGTCTTGGTGGCGGCCCGGGCGCTGTCGGCCGTGTAGCGCGGCGCGGCGATGGCCTCGCCCTCGACGGTGAGATCGCCGAGCTCCAGCGGTTCGCGCTCTCCGTCCTCCACCGACTCGACCGGAATGGTCTCGACCGTACCCTCGGTCGGCTGCGCGTGCAGCCACGGCGACAGCGCGCCGAGCGCAAGCATCAGGGCCGCACCGGCCTCGCCGCGCGCCCGCCCCTGGAAGGCGCGACGCCGGATACGCACCAACTCGCTGACCAACCCCATGCGATATCCCCCTGACGCCATTCATGGCGGACATGCAATCGCGAACACGATTGCTTCTCACGCGTTATTGTATCTCGACAACTCAAGCAGGGCCGCGGCGCGGCCGTATCGGGATCGCATGCACACCTCCCCCTCGTCCGCTCACGCGCGCAAAGTTCGAAACCGCCTCGCGCTGGCCGTCATCGCGCTAGGCACCGCGACCGCGGCGGGTCCGGCAGCGGCCCGCGCCGACGACGCCGTCACGGTGGCGGTCGACCTCCCCGCCCAGCCGCTGGCGGCATCGCTCGACGCGGTGGCGGACGACGCCGGACTGGCGCTGGAAACCGGCAGCGTGTCGCTGTCCGGCGCGCAGGCGCCCGCCATCACCGGCAGCTATCCGCTGGACACGGTGCTGGACCGCCTGCTCGCCGGCAGCGGGCTGGTGGCGACGCACGATGGCGACCGCATCCGCGTCACCGGGATGGTGCCGGTCGCGTCGGCGGACGGCGACGGCGATGACGCGGCGGCCGATCCGGTCGCGCTGGAGCCGGTCATGGTCACCGGCGAGAAGCTGGTGCGCCGGCTCGAGGACACCGCCACCAGCGTGCAGGTCATCGATGCCTACGAGATCGAATCGTCGTCGATGACCGATGCCTACGATGCCTTCCAGCGCACGGCCAACGTCAATCTCGACGTCGGAGGGCTGGGGCGGGTGGGTGGCTTCGCCATCCGCGGCATCAGCTACAACGGCGTCACGCCGCAGAGCTTCGCGTCCAGCACCCCGCTGGCCAGCATCTTCGTCGACGGCGTGCCGGTCTCCAGCGCCGGCGCACTGGCCGGGCCGCTGGATTTCTGGGACATCGACTCGGTCGAGATCCTGCGCGGCCCGCAGTCCACCAGCCAGGGACAGAGCGCGCTGGCCGGCGCCGTCATGCTGCAGACCCGCGACCCGGGCGAGCGCTTCGACGCCCGTTTCCGCGCCCGCCGCGGCACCGACACCGCCGAGGACTACGCCGCCGCGCTGGGCGGCCCGCTGGGCGCCGGCTTCGGCGGCCGGCTGTCCTTCCGCAGCTTCAGCACCGATGGCCCCACCCGCAACACCACGCGCAACGAGCCCGCCGACTTTCGCGACCGCTATAACGCCCGCGCCAAGCTCGGCTGGCAGGCCGAGGACCCCGAGCGCGCATCGATCATGCTGAGCGTGAGCCGCGCCGACGCCGAGCTCGGCCAGGCCCAGCTCACCGGCGACCCGGAGGCGCGCGAGAGCACCGCCAACGACCCCGAGTACGTCGACACGCGCAGCGACCTCGCCAGCCTGCGCGCGGACTTCGGTCTGTCCGAGCACTGGAAGCTGACCAGCATCACCGGCTTCACCACCACCGACCTGCATCGCCACGACGACTACAACGCCTCGGCCGTCGAGGACGGCACCATCGAGAACATCAACGACGACCGCACGCTCACCCAGGAGCTGCGCGCCGGCTTCGGCGGTGTGTCGCTGCTGTCGCGCCCGCTGCGCGGCGTGGTCGGCATGTTCGCGTCCGAGCGCATCAACGACAGCGCGCTCCGCGTCACCGATGGCAACGTCACCGGCGGTCAGCCCGTCGATGTCTTCCTGGACATCGACACGCAGGTCGATCAGAGCCGCGAGGGCGCGGCCGTCTTCGGCGAGACCGAATGGACCTTCGCGCCCCGATGGACGCTGATCAGCGGCATCCGCTTCGACTACGAGACGCTGGACTACGCCTATGTGTCGGACGTCAGCGTGTCGCTGCGGCGCGACGGCCCGGGGCTGGCCGACGAGCTGCTTGAGCAGGTGCTCGGCTCGCTCGCCGGCCTGCCCGCCGACGCCGACGGCGCCGGCAACGCCGACTCCAGCGCCGTGCTGCCCAAGCTCGGGCTGCGCTACGCCTTCAGCGACGACGCCAGCGTCGGCGCCACCGTGCAGCGCGCCTACCGCGCCGGCGGCGTGTCGGTGAACTTCGTGCGCGGCACCTTCAACGCCTTCGACCCCGAGACCACCACCACCGGCGAGCTCTTCCTGCGCCTGGCGCTCTTCGACCGGCGCCTGCGGCTGCGCGCCAACCTCTACTACACCGACTGGCGCGATCAGCAGGTCTCGGTGCAGCTCTCCGACGACCCCAACGACACCCGCACCGAGAACGCCGGCGCCTCGCATCTCTACGGCGGCGAGCTGGAGGCGGACTTCCGGCTGCTGGCCGGCCTGCGCGGCTTCGTCTCGCTGGGCTACGCCCACACCGAGTTCGATGACTTCCAGGCCGCCGGCAGCGACTACCGCAACAACGACTTCCCCAGCGCACCCGAGCGCCAGGGCGCGGTCGGCCTGACCTGGGAGCCCGGGCTGCGCGGTCCCTATGCGCAGGTCGATCTCAACTACCAGTCGAACAGCTTCCGGCAGCCGGACAACGACCCCGGGCAGACCGCCGACGCCTACGCGCTGCTCAACGCGCGCATGGGCTGGCGCTTTCGCAACATGGAGGTCTACGTGCTCGGCCGCAACCTGCTCGACCGCTTCTACCTGACGCAGCGCGCCTTCGGTCTCTTCCAGGCCGGCGACCCGCGCACGCTGTACGCCGGCATCGACTGGCGCTGGGACTGAGAGGGTGTCTGCAGAACGACTGCGCTCGGCATCACTGACCCTGCTCCGGGGCGGCCCCGCGCGCCTGCATGGCGGGCATCGCCGCCACATCGTCGCTGTCGGGGCGCTGCTGCTGGCGATCCTGCACGCGGCTGCGGTTCAGGCGACAGGTGACCATGCGTTGCAGCTCGCGCTGCCCGCGCAACCGCTGGCGACCTCGCTCGCCGCCGTGGCCGAACGCGCCGGTCTGGCGCTGGAGGTCGGAAACGCTTCGCTGGAAGGCATCACCGCCCCCGCCGTGCAGGGCGAGCGCTCGGTGGACGAGGCGCTCGATGCGCTGCTTGCCGGCAGCGGGCTGGTGGCGGTCACCGACGAAGACCGCATCCGGGTGACGCAGGTCATCGCGCTGCCGGCGGAGCGCGCGCCGCCGCCGCGCGACGAGGCGCCGATCGCGCTCGACGAGGTCGTCGTCACCGGCGAGCTGCTGGCGCGCACCGCCGAGCGCGCCCCCACCAGCGTCGCCGTGCACGATGGCCTCGACATCGCGCGCAGCACCGCGCGCGACGTCTACGACGTCATAGGTGCCACGCCCAATGCCGGCTGGCACGACAGCGAGCTCGGCCTCAGCACCATCACGCTGCGCGGCATCGGCAGCTACGGTGCCAGCCTCACCGGCGCCGGCACCCTCTACGGCACCGCCACCACCATCGTGATCGACGGCGTCGCGCTGCCGCGCGGCGCGATGGGCTTCGCCGATCTGTCCGCCTTCGACATCGATCAGGTCGAGATCTTCCGCGGGCCGCAATCCACCAGCCAGGGGCGCAACGCGATGGCCGGCGCGGTGGTCATCAATACCGTCGAGCCCGAGGTCCGCGACCGCTTCGCGCCGGAGCTGCGCGGCCGCGTCGGCATCGGCAACAACGACGCCTGGCAGGCCGCGGCCGCCTTCGGCGCCACGCTGTGGCCGGACCGCCTCGCGGTCCGCCTGGTCACCGACCACCGCACCACCGACGGCGACATCGACAACGTCACGCGCGACGAGGAAGACTGGGCACGCAACCGCAACCATGGCACGCGCCTGCGCGCCAAGCTCACGCCCTTCGGCCCGGATGGCCCGTATCGCATCGTGCTCGGCGCCGGCGACATCCGCCGCGAGACCGGCAACCGCTACGTGGAACAGGCGCGCGAGGCGGATCGCGAAGCCACCGCCGACGAGCCCAGCGGGATCGACAACGAAGCGCGGCTCTATTCGCTCGATCAGCGCCTGCGCCTCGGGGACGAATGGGAGCTGAGCGCAATCAGCGCCTGGGCCGACTCGAGGACGCTGCTGCATCTGGACGTCGACTACACCGCGCGCGCCGACGGTTTCATCGCCCAGGTGGCCGATTCGCACGCGTTCTCGCAGGAGCTGCGCGCCAGCTTCACCGGGGAGGCGTGGCGCGGCACGCTGGGGCTGTTCTACTACCGCGGGCTCGACGGCGAGGAATCCGAGGGATCGACCGCCCTGTCGGCGCTGGTCGACGCTGCCGGCGTGTGCCCGGGAGAAGCACTCTGCAACCTGCTGCTGCGGGGCAACGTCCTCGTCGACGGCAGCGCACCCGCACGCATCGAGAACCGGGCCCTGTTCGGCGAAGTGGACTGGGACGCCAGCCAGCGCCTGACCCTCACCGCGGGCCTGCGCCTCGATCACGAAAAGAACAGCCGCAGAACGGTCAGCACGATCTCCGGCGACAGGCCCGGCGCCCAGGGGGCCGTGGCATTGCTGAAGACTCTGGGCGTGCTCGCCCGGGACGGCGAGACCCGTGTCGGCCGCAGCTTCTCGGCCGTGCTGCCCAAGGTCGCGGCCAGCTACGAGCTGTTCGCGGGCAACTATCTGGGGGCGGCCTATACCGAGGGCTACCGACCCGGCGGCGACGGCTACAACTTCGGCTGCGGCGAGCGCTACCGCTTCGACGCGGAGCGCACCCGGAACGTCGAGGTGTCGCTGAAGGGCCGGCTCGACGTCTGGCGCACGCGCTACGCGCTCAACCTGTTCCACACCGACTGGGACGACATGCAGGTGCAGCTCGGCGACCTGCTCTGCCAGGTCATCGGCAACGCCGGCCGGTCGCGCATCCGGGGCGGCGAGCTGGAGCTGAGCACCCGGCCGTTCCGGCAGCTGCGCTTTGTCGGCGGGGTCGGCGTCACCGATGGCGAGTTCGTCGACTTCGTCAGCAGCCGGGGCGACTTCAGCGGCAAGCCGCTGCCCAAGGCCCCGGAGTATTCGGTCACCCTGGCGCTGGAATGGTCGCCGATCGACAGCCTGCTGATCCGCCCCGAGGTGCAGCGCGTGGGGTCGACGCCGGCGCAGGCGGACAATCTGCCCGAGAACCGGATTCCGGCCTACACGCTGCTCAACCTGTCGCTGCGCTGGCAGTACCGGGCGCTCGGCCTGTTCTGCAACGGCAGCAACCTGACCGACGAGGACTACCGCTTCGACGCCAACCGGACCGCGCTGCGCGGCGACCCCATCGCCGCGCTGGGCCACGGCCGGCGGATAATGGCGGGGCTGGAGTTCTGGTTCTAGAGTGGACCGATGAACACATCCATCACCGATATCACCGCGCTGGAAGCCCGCGTCGGCAGGAAGCCGGCCGCCGTCGACATGAAGGTGCTCGATCACCTCGATGCGCACGACCGGCGCTGGGTCGCGGCCGCGCCGTTTGCCTTCCTGGCCTTCGGCGACCGCCACGGCATCGCGATCACCGCTGCCGGTGGCGCGGCCGGCTTCGCGGAAGTGGCGGACGCGCGCAGTCTGCGCATTCCACGCGCCACGCTCGATGACGCGGCGACGGCGCGCGAGGGCAGCGGCTTCGGATCGCTGTTCCTGATTCCGGGCTGCGGCGAGACACTGCGGGTCAACGGCCTCGTGACAGCCGTCGATGACGCGCACATCGCGGTTGCGGTCGAGGAGTGCTATCTGCACTGCGCCAAGGCGCTGATCCGCTCCGGATTCTGGGATGCCGATCCGTCTACGACCGCGCCCGACTCGCCGGAAGCGCTGCTCGGCGCCAGCCGCTTCATGGCGCTGGCGACCGTCGACGCGCAGGGCCGTGCCGATGTCAGCCCCAAGGGCGATCCGGCCGGATCGCTGCTGCGCCTGCAGGAAGGCGATGTCTGGTACGCCGACCGCCCCGGCAACCGCCGCACCGACAGCTTCCGCAACATCCTGACCCAGCCGCGCGTCGCCGCGCTGGCACTGGTGCCGGGCACGGCACGGGTGGTGGCACTCGCCGGCAGCGCGTCGATCAACGCAGACGAGGCCATGCGCGCAGCCTTCACCGTGGCCGAGCGCACGCCGAAGGTGGTCACGCGCATCGCGCAGCCGGCGCTGGCGGTCCGGGACAGCGCCGCCCTGGCCCGCGCCGCGCTCTGGCCGGCGTCCGCCGCACCGGCGGACATCGACCCGGCGACCATGTTCGCCGCGCACGTCAAGCACAACAAGGCGGGCGGCG
The DNA here is from genome assembly GCF_023145115.1 of Algiphilus sp. Taxonomy (NCBI): domain Bacteria; kingdom Pseudomonadati; phylum Pseudomonadota; class Gammaproteobacteria; order Nevskiales; family Algiphilaceae; genus Algiphilus; species Algiphilus sp. The sequence goes on along the minus strand of NZ_JAGLEJ010000030.1, from coordinate 61,272 downwards.
TCGGTGCCGGCATCACGCGGGCGGCCGTTTCAGTGCCGGGCCTGATGGCGCGCGGCCTCAAGCACGACTACAAGCACAACCTGTACTGACATGAACGGGTCGGGCACCTCCCGCTGGTTCCGCGTCAACCTCTGGCTGCACCGCTGGACCGGCCTGATCGCGACCCTGCCCTTCCTGGTGCTGTGCCTGACCGGGACGGTGCTGATCTTCCACGAGGAGATCGATCACGCCCTCGGCACCGTGCCGGTTTCGGAGCACGCCCCCGATGCGCCGCAGCGCCCGATCTCGGAGGCGGTGGCCAACATCCGCGCCGCCTACCCGGACGAGCGCGTGCTCAGCGTCGGCGTCGACCCCGAACACCATCCCGGCGTGCTGCTGGCGGTAACAGCGCCGATGGCGGCGCGCAGCTTCGACGACGCGCGCGTGCGCTTCGCCGACCTCGTCACCGCACAGCCCACCGGCGATCCGGACCCGGGCCCGACCCTGACCGGCTTCCTGCTGGAGCTGCACGCGCAGTGGTTCCTCGGCCCGCTCGGCGAGCTCATCGGTGCGCTCATCGCGCTGCTGGTGCTGATCGCGCTGCTGTCGGGGCTGGTGGTGTACGCGCCCTACGTCAAGCGCATCGCCTTCGGCGTGCTGCGCCGCGGCCGCGGCGCGCGCCTGCTGCAGCTGGACCTGCACAACTTCATCGGCGCGGTGGTGCTGGGCTGGGCGCTGGTGGTGACGGCAACCGGCTTCCTGCTCGGCTTCGGCACCGCCGCCATCGGCCTCTGGCAGATGACCGAGCTCAGCGGCCTGCGCGCCGAGGCCGAGCGCATGGAACCGGTGGACCCGGTGCAGCCGCCGGCCGATGTCGAGACCGCCTTCGCGGCGGTGCGGGCCGCCGCGCCCGAGGGCTGGTGGGTGCAATCGCTGGTGTTCCCCGGAACCGAGTTCTCGACGCCGCGCCACTACACCGCGCTGCTCGGCGGGAGCGAGGGCGTGCAGGAGCGCATGTTCCGCGTCGTCATCGTCGACGCGAAAACCGGCGAGGTCGCCGCGGCACCCGAAGTGCCGCTCTATCTCAAGGCCATCGCGCTGTCCGAGCCGCTGCACTTCGGCGACTACGGCGGCCTGCCCCTCAAGCTGCTGTGGACGGCCTGCACCTGGCTGACCCTGTTCATCACCGCCAACGGCGCCTGGTTGTGGTGGGCGCGGCGGCGGCGCGCGCCGAGGGCGAGCGCAACCGCGGAGGCGGCGGCATGAGCGGCCGGCGCGCGCTGACCCTGATCTCGGTTCTGGCGCTGATCGGCATCGCCGGCATCGTCGGCATGCTGATCGCGCGCGGGCCGGTCGCGGACAGCCTGCTGCTGCTCGCGGCCGCGCTGCCACTGGGCTATGGATGGTGGCGCTATCGCACCATGCGGGGGCCGGCGCGCGGCTGAGCCGGGTTCAGCCTGCTGCGTGCATGCGCGCCGGACCGATCCGGCAGATGACCCGGCCGACGATGCGGTCGGACCCGACATCGCCGAGCAGCTGGCTCGCCGTGCTTTCCTCGACGTTGTCGCCGGTCAGACGCAATCGGCGGTCGGCGTCAACGGCGGCGATCCGCTTGATGATGCGGCCGTACGACGGGTGGTCGACCACCACCACGTCGCCGGCCGCGAATCGCTGCAGGGGATGGCGCCAGGCCAGGACGTAGTCGCCCGCCGGGTAGGCCGGGAACATGCTGTTCCCCGTCACCCGGAACAGCCTGACGCGCATCTCCCTTCAATCAGCCGAGCTTGGGGTAGACCACGGTCTCGCTCGGCGGATAGGGGCAGGTCGCCTTGTAGGTGGGCACGTCCTTGGTGGTCCAGAACGCCTCGGCGAACTCGTTGACCAGCTCGAGGAGCTTGACGCCCTTCTCGCGCTCGATGCCCTGCTTGCACGCCGAGCCGGCGAGCATGATGTTGTGCACCAGCGTGCTCGCGTCCGGGAACTTCTCGAACTGCGGCTGCTTGAAGTAGTCGCCCCAGATGACGCGCACTTCGTGCTTCGCCTTCTCGGCGTGGGTTTCCTTCTCCTGCACCAGTCGCGTCAGCTGCGCCTGGTCGGCAAGGCTCAGCGTGCCCTTGGCCTCGAGCTCGGCGATCTGGTCCATGAAGCGGATGACGCTGAGGGTCGCGATCTGGGCCGAGATCGGGTCGTAGATCTTGCAGGGAATGTCGCAGTGTGCGGAGACGGTCTCGACCCGCTTCCTGCGGCCGTACCAGTTGATCAGTCCGTAGAGCATTACTTGACCTCCTGCCGGGCGTTGGCCTGCTTGCGCTTCTGGTAGATCACGTTGCCGATACCGACAGCCGCGAACACCGAGAGGAAGAAGAGCGTGTGGACGAGCCCGCTCGACCAGTGACCGTGGTCGTGGCCGGCGTGCGCCAGCACGGTCGCCGGGGTGGCGAGCAGCGCCGCGGAGGACACCATCAGGTTTCGCTTGAGTGCAGTCATGGGCATTGACCCTTTTGGGATGGGTGAATGAGACATCATGGCTCATGCAGATAAGCGCATGGTCGCGTCCGCCGCCTGACTCGCGCCGGAACGAAGCGCTTGCGCGACTTCATGATAACGGCACTGCGGCGCGTCAGCCGTGCGCGCGCTCCAGCAGCGCATAGAAGAAGCCGTCCCATTCGCCGCCCGGCGCGATGCGCCAGCCGGGGCCGTCGCGCTCGCCGACCGGCAGGTCGGGGGTGGCGGGCACCGCGTCGCCCTGGTCCGCAACGAAGGCATCGACCACGTCGGCGCCTTCCTCGCGCAGCACCGAGCAGGTCGCGAACACCAGCCGGCCACCCGGTGCGAGCAGCGGCCAGAGCGCATCGAGCAGCGCGCGCTGACGGGTGGCGAGCGCGGCGATATCGGTCTCGCGGCGCAGCCACTTGATGTCGGGATGCCGGCGGATGACGCCGGTTCCGGAACACGGCGCGTCGATCAGGATGCGGTCGAAGGCGGCGCCGTCCCACCAGCGACCGGTGTCGCAGGCGTCGGCCGCCACCAGCCGCGCGCGCAGGCCGATGCGCCGGAGCGTGGCGTCCACCTGCTGGAGCCGCTCGCGATCGACGTCGAGGGCGGTGAGGGCCGCATCCGGACAGCGCTCGAGCAGATGCGCGGCCTTGCCGCCGGGCGCCGCGCAGGCGTCGAGCACGCGCTGCCCGGACGCGACGTCGAGCAGATCGGCGGCGAGCTGCGCGCTGGCGTCCTGCACCGACACGCTGCCGCGGGCGAACCCCGGGAGATCGTCGACCGCGCTGGGTGCGCCCAGCACGACGGCGTCGGGTGCGCCGGCGACCGCATCCGCCGCCATGCCCGCGCGCGCCAGTCGCGCCCGATAGGCGGCCGGGTCCATGCGCCGACGGTTGACGCGCAGGGTCATCGGCGCCTGCACATTGGCGGTCGCGATCATCTGCTCGGCGCGCGCTTCGCCCCAGTCGGCCTCCAGGCGGGCGAGCAGCCAGTCCGGGCAGGAGTGGCGGATCGCGGGCGCCTCCGGCTCGGCAAGCGCATCGCGCTCGCGCTGGGTGCGGCGCAGCAGGGCATTGACCAGCGATCCGGCCCACTCGGCATCGAGCATGGGCGCGGCGCCGGTGGTGGCCGCGATGGCGGCGTGATCCGGCACGCGCAGGTCGAGGAGCTGGTAGAGGCCGACGCGCAGCAGGACCTCGATCAGCGGCGCGTCGCGCAGCGGACGCTCCAGCATGCGCTCCGCCTGCCAGCCGAGACGGCGGTAGTGCCGCACCACGCCGTAGACGATGGCCGCGAGCAGCGCATGGTCGCGGGCCGTGATCGGATGGCGGGCCACGGCATGGGCCAGCGCGTCGTCGAGGCTCCTGCCCTGCGTGACCACGGCGTTGACCACGCGCGTGGCGCTCGCGCGCAGCGCGGAGCCGGGGGCGCGCGGCCCGCGCTGTCCACCGCCGCGCTGCTCACCGCCACGCGGGCCGCCGCTGCGCGGTCCACCACCACCGCCGCCTCCGCCGCGTCCGTTCATGTCAGCTGCGCTCCTTCGACAAGCCGGCGGCCGGCCGCCTCGAATGCCGGCAGCGCACGCGCACCCGGCCACTGCAGCGTTTCCAGCAGCAGCGCGCCTTCGCCGGTGGCGACGCGCACGCCCGCGTGGTCGACGCCGAGCACGGTACCGGCCGCGGCCGTGACGACCGGCTCGGCGGGGCGCGCGCGCAGCACGCGCAGACGCTCGCCGTCGTGGCCGGTCCACGCGCCGGGCACCGGGTTGAAGGCATGCACGCGACGCGCGATGGTCGCCGCGGATGCGGTCCAGTCGACGCGGGCTTCGTCCTTGGCGAGCTTGCGCGCGTAGGTGACGCCCTCCGCCGGCTGCGGCTCGGGAGCGCCGTCGGCGGCGGCCACCTGCGCCAGCGCCGGGACGATCTCCCGCGCGCCGAGCTGCGCGAGGCGGTCGTGAAGCTCGCCGGCGGTCTCGTGCTCGCCGATGGCGAGCGCCGCGCGCCGCCAGACCGGTCCGGTATCCAGACCGGCCTCCATCTGCATGATGCACACGCCGGTCTGACTGTCGCCCGCCTCGACCGCGCGCTGGATGGGCGCCGCCCCGCGCCAGCGCGGCAGCAGGCTGGCGTGGATGTTCAGGCACCCCCGCACCGGCGTGTCGAGCACGGCCTGCGGCAGGATGAGTCCGTAGGCCACCACCACCAGCACCTCGACGGCGGCGTCGACCAGCTGCGCGCGCGCGGCGTCGTCGAAGCGCGTCGGCTTGTGCACCGGCAGGCCGAGGGCGTCGGCGCGCTCGGCCACCGGTGACGGGCGCAGCCTGCGTCCGCGCCCCGCGGGCCGGTCGGGCTGCGTGAAGACGGCCGCGATGTCGTGCCCGGCCGCGTGCAGCGCGTCGAGCGCGGGAACGGCGAAGTCCGGCGTACCGGCGAAGGCGATGCGCATCAGCTCTGCCTTGTTGCCAAGCTCGACATCGATCGGGGCCTTCCCGGCAATCAGGATTCCTGCTTGCGGAGCTTGCGCTGACGCTTGAGCAGACGGTCGCGCTTGATGGTCGACAGGTGGTCGATGTAGAGCTTGCCGTTGAGATGATCGGTCTCATGCTGGATGCACTGGGCCAGCAGGCCGTCGGCGCTGAGCTCGTAGCCGGCGCCGTCGCGATCCAGGGCGCGCACGGTGACGCGCTTGAAGCGCCGCACGCGGTCGGCGACCTCGGGCACGGACAGGCAGCCTTCGTCGATCACCTCCGGCTCCTCGGTGGCGACGATCTCCGGGTTGATCATGACGCGGGGGTCGCTGGCGTCCTCGCCGCCGCAGTCCATGACCGCAACGCGCAGCGCGATGCCCACCTGGGTCGCGGCGAGGCCGACGCCCGGCGCGTCGTACATGGTCTCGAACATGTCGTCGATCAGTTGCTGCAGCTCGGGCCCGAAGTCGGCGACCGGCTGTGCCACTTCCCGCAACCGGGGATCGGGATGATGCAGTATTTCGAGCAGTGCCATGCTGTTATGCGGATTCCGGCCTTGCACATCGGCTGCTACAGTGCCCGGGCAATCGGGGATCTGCGGCGACCGAGCTGCGCCTGTCGGGGAGAAGGGGATCGATGACGACAGTGACAAAACAGTATACCGGCATGCGCAGGCCACTCGGTCTGGCGGCCATCTGCGCCGGCGCGCTGCTCGCAGCCTGCCAGAGCACGCCGGAGTCGGGGACGCCGGACGCGCGGCCCGCCACCACGGGCGAGGTCGTGGCCAGTGGCGGCCCGGAGCGCACCGCTCCGTCGCCGGCACCGGCGCAGCCGGTCGCCACGACGCGCGACGGCGCCGAGCAGCGCGTGCGCAAGACCGCGCGCTATGTGGTGAAGAAGGGCGACACGCTCTGGGGCATCGCCGACCGCTTCCTGATCGACCCGTGGAAGTGGCCCGAGGTCTGGGTGGCCAATCGGCAGGTGAGCAATCCGCACCTGATCTATCCGGGCGATGTGCTCGAACTGCGCTGGCTCGAGGGCAGCGAGCGCGTCGCGGACGTGCGCAAGCTGTCGCCGCGCATCCGCCGCAAGCCGCTGACCGACGCCATCCCCACCATCCCGCTCGACCAGATCAAGGACTTCCTGCGCGGGCCGCAGATCGTCGACAAGGCGACGCTGGAGAATGCGCCCTACGTGGTGGAGTTCGACCAGGAACACCTCATCGGACCGGACCGCGTCGGCATCTACGCCAGGGAACTGCCGGAGGACGCCGACGAGGACTGGCTGGTGCTGCACCCCGGTGCGCCCTACGTCGATCCGGACAGCGGCGAGACCCTGGGCTACGAGGCCATCCCCGCGGCCGACGCGACGCTGGCGCGCCACGCGCGCGAAGTGGCGGTGCTGGAGCTGACGCGCGCGCACCGCGAGACCCGCATCGGCGATGTGCTGATCCCGAAGCCCACCGACGAGCTGTCCGCCAACTTCTACCCGCGCGCGCCGGACGGTGCCGTCGACGGGCGCATCATCTCGGTGTTCGGCGGCGTCACGCAGATCGGCCAGTACAACCTGGTGGTGCTCAACCGCGGCAGCGCCGACGGACTCGCCAGCGGACACGTGCTCGATGTCTACAGCGCGGCGCGCGAGGTCAAGGACCCGCAGCGCAGCTTCGGCCGCGTCAGCCTGCCGGCGGAGTTCGCCGGACAGCTCCTGGTGGTGCGCGTCACCGACCGGCTCTCGCAGGCCCTGGTCATGGAAGCCGTCCGCCCCATCCTGCTGCATGACGAGGTACACGCGCCCGACCGCAGGCCGTGACCGACGACGGTGCCGACCGCGAGGCCTGGCTGACCCTGCTGCTGGCGCCCGGGGTCGGCCCCGTTACCGGCATGCGCCTGCTCGAGCAGCACGACAGCGCCGCGGCGGCGCTCGACGCCGGGCCGGGCGCATGGCGCGCCGCCGGCCTTCCGGATGCGCTGCACGATGCCCTGCGCCGCCCCGCCCCCGACGCCCTGGACACCTGCCGGCGCTGGCTCGACGGCGAGCGACGCGCGCTGGTCACCATCGACGATGCGCGCTATCCGCAGCGACTGCTGCAGACGGGCTGCCCGCCCCTGGCGCTCTACTGCCTGGGTGACCCGTCGCTGCTGGCGCAGGAGCAGATCGCCATCGTCGGCGCACGCTCGGCCAGCGCCCAGGGCCTGGAGGACGCCCGCGCCTTCGCCAGCGAGCTGGCGCGCGCGGGGCTGTGCGTCACCAGCGGCATGGCGTCCGGCATCGACGGCGCCGCGCACGCCGCGGCGCTGGACGCCGGCGGCGCCACCATCGCGGTCGCCGGCACCGGGCCGGACCGCGTCTATCCGGCGCGCCATCGCGCGCTGGCGCACCGCATCGGCGACCACGGGCTGCTGGTCTCCGAGTTCCCGCCCGGCACGGGCGCGCGTCCGGGACACTTCCCGCGGCGCAATCGCATCATCGCCGGGCTCGCGCTCGGCGTCTTGGTGGTGGAGGCGGCGGCGCGCAGCGGCTCCCTGATCACGGCGAAGCTCGCGGCGGAGTACGGCCGCGAAGTGCTCGCCGTGCCGGGCAGCATCCACCGCCCGCTGGCGCGCGGCTGCAACGCACTGATCCGCGAGGGCGCCCAGCTCGCCGAGACCGTGCAGGACGTGCTGCGCGCGCTCGGCCGTAGCACCGGCGGTTCCGCTGCTACACTGGGCCCCGTGACAAGCTCAGGAGCCAGTCCGGCGCTGTCAGCCAACGCGGCGTTGACGCTCGACGCCGTGCACGACGCCGGCTCCGCCTTCGACCAGCTTGTAGCGCGCACCGGCCTCGACGTGCAGGCCCTGAGCAGCGCCCTGCTCGAGCTCGAGATCGCCGGCCTGGTGGCCAGCGAGCCGGGCGGTTCCTTCTCCCGACTGGCGCGCGCCGACGCATGACCCCGACCGCAGGAAGGCCATCGTGAACATCAAGGAAAGCGTCCTCGACGTCCTCATGTACCTGTACGAGAACTACGTCGAGCAGGAGTTCGCCGATTCGGCCAACTACGACACCCTGCGCGTCGAACTGGTCGGTGCCGGCTTCCCCGAGGAGGAGGTCAACCACGCCTTCGCCTGGCTCAACGACCTCGCCGAGCGACGCGACAATCTGGTCAACCCGGCCTCCGGCTCCATCCGCATGTACAGCAGCGCCGAGCGCGCGCGCATCGGCCCCGAGAGCCAGGGCTTCCTGCTCTACCTGGAGCAGCTCGGCCTGCTCGGACCGCAGGGCCGCGAACTGGTCATCGACCGCCTCATGAGCATCGAGGACGACGTCGACATCGAGCGCGTCAAGTGGGTCGTGCTGCTGGTGCTGATCAGCCAGCCCGGCACCGAGGACGCGCTGGCGCAGGTCGAGGAAATGGTCTACTACGACGGCGAGTTCCTGCACTAGGCCACCGTGGTAAGGCGACGGTCAGGTCCCGGATGATCCCATCCCCGGGCCGGTCGCCTCTTGCAAACGGATCCGGGCCGCTACCGGGTGCTCCGGCGCAACGGCGATGCGAGACGGCGGGACGTCGTTGCCCCGGGGCCACGACGCACCGATGCGCCACGGGCCATCGGGCCGCCATCCCCGGCACTCCGTCCAACCACCAGGTAGCTCTTCCATGTCCAATATCGACGGCGTCATTGCCGCCATGCAGGAAGCCGACCAGAACCTGCAGCACCGCCTTCGGGATCTGACCGAAGACGACAAGACCACCCTCTATGCCTATCTGTCCATGTTCGACCACGACCGATCCGGGGCACTGGAGCCGCACGAGGTCGAGGATGCATCGGACATCCTGCGCCTCGTCCGTCACATCGACGAGGCATCCGTCAGAAGCCTGATCGCGCTGCTGAAGTACATCGACTTCAACGGCAATGCGACCGTTGACAGCAACGAGCATCGACTCGCCGTGGACATCATCGGTGCCTTCGCCGGCGAGGAGGCGGGCGACAGCTCGACGGTCAATCATGATGAACTGGACCAGGCGGTCAGAGCGACGAGCACGTTCGACCGCAACGCGGACGGCCTGATGACGAAGGATGAACGGCGCATGCTGCGTGACGGGCTCGGAGAGCTCGCGCGGTTCCGGGAGTTGGGCAAGGCCACGTGACCCCGGCGGGAGGGTCCTTCACCTTCAGCTGATCTGCTCGTGCACACCGGCGGCGCTTCCGGCGCGACGCCCCCCGGCAGCGTCTCTCCCCGCCGGTCCCGGAAGCAGGCCGAATCATCCTGACTGAAGCGAAACCGCATCCAGAGCGCGCCGTGCCGAACCGGACCTAGCGCCCTCGCGCGGGACGCTGCTTCCCTCTCCGGTGTCCGGCGGCATTCGCGGCGTGCCTGCCCGGTACTGCGGCAATGCACCGGAGAACCGCTGCCTGCCTTGATCGACGGCGGCGCGGAGTGCCGTTGCCGGGCGCAAACGTGGGGTGTTCGACAGCACCGCTGTACACGCCCGTCCAATGCATCACACCCAGGTGTGATGACCGGGCCGCGCACGGCTGACTACGCTTGCGCCATGCACGGAATTGCGCGGCGGGGCAGACATGGAACGGCAACGGGCTGCCCACGGGGCAGGCGCAACCGTGACCTTCGGCACATATTCGTTCATATCCGCTGCGATCCCCCCCCCCCGAATCGAGGCTGTTCGGGACTTACTGACGTGGAAGACTGAAGCCATGACGTGCTCAGCCAGCCATGAGCCGCAGTGGGTCGGTGGCGGTCGCCACCACCGCACCGCCGAAAGGGATCGGCGGTGATGACCTGTCCGCGCGAGACGCGACGCCCCCTCGAGGGAGGCGTTCGTGTCCCGGCGCCGGACGTTCCCGGTTGCGGTGCCGAAGCCGCGACCTTCCGTGCGATCGGTCGATCGCAGCACTCCCCAGGGGGAAAACAACAATGAAGACTTCAAGAGGCGTACTGATCGCGCTGCTGTCGGGTAGCGCGTTGCTTGCCGCGTGCGGCGGCGGTGGTGGCGGCGGGTCCGGCACCATCGATCCGGGCGCCGAGCCCGATGCGGTGATGCAGGCCATCCTGATCAAGGTGGGCGATCGTGACGCCAGCCTGCTCGACGGTGACCCGCCGGCGCCGACCAGCACCGGCAACGATCCGGTGCTGCAGGCGGCGACCCGGCAGGTCGGGGTCCCGTCCGGCGGCAGCGCGTCTCTGAGCCTGGACTTCGAGACCGGCTCGGCGCTGTCGGCGATCTTCGCCAAGGTGGTCGGCTCCGACCGCTACGCCGAGGTGCTGCTGGGCTCGGAGACGCAGTCGCGCAGCGGCACCAAGGCGCTGGAGACCGTGGTGCTGGACATCGAGGTGCCGTCGAACATCGGTGCCGGCGAGTTCTGCGTGGCGATCAGCGGCCGCGATGCCGAGAACCTCGTCTCCAATGTGGATACCGTCTGCTTCGACGTCGACAATGCCGTCATCGATGCGCTGCAGGGCACGTGGGACTTCGCGTGCAGTCCGGCCGACGACGGCAGCGAGTCCTTCGAGGGCTCGTGGGCCTTCGATGGCACCGATGTCACCGTGACCGAATCGGTCTGGCCCAACGGGTCCTGCCTCGGCTCGCCTGAAGACAGCTACAGCGAGCAGCTCACCGTAGCCGTGGGCGAGCAGGTCCAGGCCGCGGACGGCGAGCCGGCCAGCGAGATCGATATCCGCAACCTGACCGAGGGCGGTTTCTTCTACTCGCTCGTTCGCGTCGACGGCGATACCTTCCAGCTGGCGCGTGCGCCAATGGGTTCCGGCAGCAGCGCGGAAATGCGCGCCGTGTCCTTCGAGCTCAACCGGACGTTTACGCGGCCGACGGACTCGGTCGATCCGGCGTCCGCCTGCTTCAATCCGGTCCTGTGGCAGGACGGCACCGAGTACACCGAGAGCGATCGCGAAACCGAGGGCGGCGCGTTTGTCGGTGAATTCACATCCGACTTCACCGTCTTCACCGATAGCTCTTTCCAGGGCCGCCCAGCTACCCGCGTGTTCGTGCAGGACAGTGGCACCGGGCTTGCCGACGCGAACGAGTACTTCCAGATCGACTTCGAAGTGCCGTCGATCAACGCGATTGCTGACGAGAATCTGCAGGGCATGAACGACGGATTCGTTTCCGATCCGGGTGAGCTCCTGCGCTTTGATCTTGCGCCCGGTGAGTCCTATAGCTATACGTCTACCTATACCGAACTCGGAGCGGAGGTTGGAGACGACGGCACCGCCACGGTGACCTATGTCGGCCGCGAAACGATCACTGTTCCGGCCGGAACCTTCGAAACATGCCGTTTCGATCTGACAACCCCCGACGGCTACCGTGAAACCGAGTGGTTCGGTGTTGGCAATGGTATCGAGATCGCGGGCGAGAATGAGGGGCCGGGAGAACCCGTTACACGTACCGAGCTGCTCTTCGCCGAGATCAATGGCGAACCGATTGGCGAGGCACCGGGTGTCCCCGATGGTGACTTCTCCTCGCTGATGCCGGGAACCTATGCGGCCGCGATCGATGGTGACGAGCAGGCCACGGCCTTCGAGCTGAATGAGGGTGGCGCAGGCACCTGGAGCTTCGGCGAGGACGGCGGGTCCATCACCTGGGAGGTGACCGAAGATGGCGTTCTGATCATCGCATTCTCCGGCGGCGGCACCGAGCGCTACACGCTGACCTCCGGCGACACCTCGGCAGGCACGGTGCTGATCGAGTTCTCGAACGAACCGGACAACGCAACCGGCACCTGGACGCAACTCTAGAAGCTGGAAGGCGGTCCCATCGGCTCCCCGCCCGCGGAAGCCGCCGGGGCCACCCATGCCCGCCCTCTGGCATGGGCTCGGCCGTCCATCCCGCACGAAACGGGTCCGCCATCCGGCGGGCCCGTTCCGGTCGATCCCTCCGCCCGCGATGCGCCGTGACGCGCGAGCGGCCCGCGCAACCGCCCGGGCACGCGGCGCGCTGTTCGACTCCGGGCGAGGTTTCGACTACGTTACAGAGCCATGGTCGTGCGCGATGGCACTGGATGAAGCAGCCGGATCTCAACAGCGTCATCCTGACGCTGTATCAGGCATCCATGACGCCGGAACAGTGGCCGGAAGCCCTGAGATTGGTAAGCGACTTCGTTGGGGGGTGCGCCGCGGCGATGGAGTTCCTCCACCTGCCCACCGGCAGCGTGAAGGTCGCGAACAACCACGGTTACGACGCACAGGGGATTCTCAACGTCCTGGGCAACGATCTGGCCGGGTTCGACCCCTGGTGGCCCTGCGTCGACATGGAGCCTGACAGCGATCTGCATGTCGGCAGCAAGTACGTCCCGGCAGGAACCGTTCGAGCATCGACCTTCTACAACGAGGGCCTGCGCGCCGTCGGGTCGGACTGGTGTGACGTGATGGCAGCGGTGGCGCCGCTGGGCGAAGACAGCACCGGACTGCTGACCGTGTACCGGGACGGCGCTCGCGACGTGTTCAGCCACGCGGACGCGGCGCGCATGCGCGCCGTGCTGCCCCACATCAAGCAGGCCTTCGAGATATGCAGCCGTCTGGATGGTTACGCGATCCGCGAACAGATCACCGGCCGCATCAGCGCCGACCGGGGAGACGCGGTCGTATTCCTCGACCGGAACGGCGGCATCGTCTATGCGAACCCGCTCGCCGAAGCGCTCGTCCGGACGGTGCCCGGACCGCTGATAGCGCGACCGGAGCGCATGCACCTGACGGACGCCGCGGCGGACAAGCAGTTCCAGGCGGCACTCTGGCGCTGCATCGCCAGCATCGATGCGGAGTGGGAGCCGCGCGGCGAAACCGTGCTCTGGCAATACGGCGCCCGGCGCTACTCGGCCTGCCTCACGCCCCACCTGCGGCGGGTACTGGCCTCGCCACTGGCGTTCGAGCGAAGGGAGCCCGTGGTGGCGGTCATCATCCGCGACTTCCGGCCCGACAGCGCCGGAATCGCCGCAAGGATGCGGGACGCCTTCCGTCTGACCGGCGCGGAGACACGCATCCTCGAGCAGTTCCTCGACGGGCTTTCACCGACCCTGATCTGCGAGCGCACCGGGGCCTCGATGAACACCATCAAGTCCCAGTGCCGGGCCCTCTACCGCAAGACCGGGACCGCCAATCAGGCCGCGCTGGTGCGCATGAGCTTCGCGGGCTTCGGCGCCTGAGTCACCACCGGGGACAAGCTCCAGCGGCAGCAACATCTCCTCCGTGGAGCGCCGCGCCGGAACAGCCCCCGCGCCCTCGCGCTGGCCACCGCTTCTCCGGCGCCCGGACCGGCTGGCGCGGCGTTCGAGTCGTACCGGTCCGATGCTGCAGAAATGCACGGGAAAACCACTGCTTGCCATGACCGACGGCGACACGGAGCGTCCTTGCGGGGCTCAGGCGCGGGGTTTTCGACAGCCCCGCGATACGCGCCCTTCCTTTGACACCCCGGCGATAGCCCGCGTATAAGCTCGCGGCCATGAGTACCGCTACTGCCAGCAAGAGCCTGGTCATCGTCGAGTCGCCGGCCAAGGCCAAGACCATCAAGAAGTATCTGGGCCCCGGCTACGAGGTGCTGGCCTCCTACGGCCACGTGCGCGATCTGGTGCCCAAGGACGGCGCCGTCGACCCGGCCTCCGGCTTCGCGATGCACTATCAGATGATCGAGCGCAACGCCAAGCACGTGCGCACCATCATCAGCGCGCTCAAGGATGCCGACACCCTCGTGCTCGCGACCGACCCCGACCGCGAGGGCGAGGCCATCGCCTGGCACCTGGTGGAGTTGCTGCGCGAGAAGAAGGCGCTCAAGGACAAGAGCGTGCAGCGGGTGGTGTTCTACGAGATCACGCAGAGCGAGGTCAGCCGCGCCATCGCGCATCCGCGCGGCATGTCCGACGAGCTCATCAGCGCCCAGCAGGCGCGGCGCGCGCTCGACTATCTGGTGGGCTTCAATCTGTCGCCGCTGCTCTGGCGCAAGGTATCGCCGGGGCTGTCCGCCGGCCGCGTGCAGTCGCCGGCGCTGCGCCTGATCTGCGAGCGCGAGGAAGAGATCAAGGCCTTCGTGCCGCAGGAATACTGGTCGCTGGAGGCGCATACCGGGAAGGATGCGCAGCACTTCACGGCCCGGCTGCTGCGCCTCGACGGCGAAAAGGCCGAGCAGTTCACGCTCACCAACACCGACGACGCGCACTCGGCGCGTGACCGCATCCTGCAGGCCGCTGACGGCCGCCTGCGCGTGGCCAAGGTCGAGAAGAAGCAGCGCCGGCGCAATCCGACGCCGCCGTTCACGACCTCGACGCTGCAGCAGGAGGCGAACCGCAAGCTCGGCTTCGGCTCGACGCGCGCCATGCGCGTCGCGCAGCAGCTCTACGAGGGCGTCGACATCGGCGGCGAGACCGTCGGCCTGATCACCTACATGCGAACGGACTCGGTCAACCTCGCCAACGAGGCCGTCCAGCAGATCCGCGACCTGGTGGGGAGCCAGTACGGCGCCGACTACGTGCCGGAGTCGCCGCGCCACTACAAGTCGAAGTCGAAGAATGCGCAGGAGGCGCACGAGGCGATCCGCCCCACCGACATGCACCGCACGCCGGAGCGCATGCGCGCATACCTCGCCGAGGACCAGCTCAAGCTGTACACGCTGATCTGGCGGCGCGCGGTGGCCAGCCAGATGGCCTCGGCGGTGTTCGACACCGTCAGCGCCGAGCTGACCGCCGGTGACCACGCCTTCCGCGCCAACGGCTCGGTACTGGTCTTCCCGGGCTTCATCAAGGCCTACCAGAGCGGCACCGACGAGCCGGGCGACGATGATGACGACAAGCGGCTGCCCGAGCTGGTCGAGGGCGAGGACGTGACGCTGCACGACATCGCTGCCGACCAGCACTTCACCGAGCCGCCCCCGCGCTACACCGAGGCTTCGCTGGTGAAGACGCTGGAGGAATACGACATCGGCCGGCCGTCGACCTATGCCTCGATCATCGGCACGCTCCAGCAGCGCGAGTACGTGCGCATGGAGGGCAAGGCGTTCTGGCCCACCGACGTCGGCATGATCGTCAACCGCTTCCTGACCGAGCACTTCGGCCGCTACGTGGACTACGACTTCACCGCCCGGCTGGAGGACGACCTCGACGCGGTGTCGCGCGGCGAGAAGACGGTCGAGCCGCTGCTGGCGTCGTTCTGGGAGGATTTCGCCAAGCGCGTCGAGGAGAAGAAGGACCTCAGCCGCGGCGAGGTCAACGAAGGTCGCACCCTGGGCACGGATCCGGTCAGCGGCAAGCCGGTCACCGCCAAGCTCGGTCGCTACGGACCATACGTGCAGATCGGCACCAAGGACGACGAGGAGAAGCCCAAGTTCGCGTCGCTGCGCGCCAACCAGCGCATCGACACCATCAGCCTCGAGGAGGCGATGGAGCTGTTCAAGCTGCCGCGCAACATGGGGACCACCGAGGACGGCACCGAGGTCGTGGTCAATATCGGCCGCTTCGGGCCGTACGCCCGCTTCGGCGACGAGTTCGTCTCGCTGAAGAAGGACGACGACCCCTACAAGGTGACGCTGGCGCGCTGCATCGAGCTGTACGAGGCCAAGCAGGCCGCGCTGGAGGCCGCCACCATCCGGCACTGGCCCGAGGAGAACATCCGCATCGTCAAGGGCCGCTTCGGGCCCTACGTGAGCGAGGGCAAGCTGCGCGCGCGCATCGCCAAGGGCACCGACGCGTCGACACTGTCGCTGGACGACTGCCGCGCCCTGCTCGAGGCCGAGAAGCAGAAGAAGCCCGCGGCCAAGAAGTCCGGCGCGCGGAAATCGGCCGCCAAGAAGAGCGTGGCGAAGAAGAGCGGCGCGAAGAAGGCCGCCGCCAAGAAATCGGCCGGCAAGAAGGCTGCCGGCAAGAAGTCCGCTGCCAAGAAGAGCGCGGCGAAGAAGGCAACCGCCGAGAAGACGGCGGCAGCCACCGACGCACCCTGGGCCGACGGGCCGGGTGCGGCCGACGCCTGACCTGCGGCGCCATGCTGCGCCGTAGCGAGACGATGGCCGTCGACGCGCTGGCGCGCGGCGGCCTCGTCGCCTATCCCACCGAGGGGGTCTGGGGCCTGGGCTGCGATCCGGACAACCCGTACGCGGTCGCGCGCCTGCTGGCGGCCAAGCGCCGCGACGTGGCGCAGGGTCTGATCCTCATCGCCCACGACTTCGCCGCGCTGGCGCCGTGGATCGCGCTGCCGTCGCGCACCGCGGTGCGCCGCGCGCTGGCGACCTGGCCGGGGCCCACCACCTGGCTGTTCCCGGCCGCCGACGACGCGCCCGGATGGATCACCGGCGACAGCGACCGCATCGCGGTCCGCGTCACCGCCCACCGCCCGGCCGCGCGACTGTGCCGGGCGTGGGGCGGCGCGCTCGTATCCACCAGTGCCAACCGCAGCGGCGAGCCGCCGGCGGACGGGCCGACGGCAGTCCGTCGCTGCTTCGGCGCGGAGCTCGACGCACTGCTGCCGGGCCCGCTCGGCGGTCTCGGACGCCCCTCGCAGATCCGCGACGTGCGTTCGGGCTATCTTGTGCGCGCATGAGCGACGCGATCGACCCCGACGCCGTGGCGGATTTCCTGCGCGGCTTCCAGGACCGGCTGTGCGGTGACCTGGAAGCCGCCGACGGCGACCGCGCCTTCTACATCGACCGCTGGGACCGACCGGCCGGCGGCGGCGGCGACACCCGCGTGCTCAGCGACGGCGCCGTCTTCGAGCGCGCCGGCGTGGCCTTCTCGCTGGTGCACGGCGACCAGCTGCCGCCGTCGGCGTCTGCCTCGCGGCCCGAGCTCGCGGGGCGCAGCTTCCGCGCCATGGGGGTGTCGGTGGTCATCCACCCGCGCAACCCCTACGTGCCGACCAGCCACGCCAACGTGCGCTTCTTCGTGGCCGAGGCGCCGGACGCGCCGCCGGTCTGGTGGTTCGGCGGCGGCTTCGACCTGACGCCGTACTACGGCTTCCGCGACGACTGTGTGCACTGGCACGCCACCGCGCGCGATGCCGTGGCGCCCTTCGGCGCGCATCTCCATCCGGCCTTCAAGCAGCACTGCGACGAGTACTTCCACCTCCGGCACCGTGACGAGCGGCGCGGCGTCGGCGGCCTGTTCTTCGACGACTTCAGCGAGGGCGGCTTCGACAACGCCTTCGCCGTCATGCGCGCCGTGGCCGAGGCCTTCCCGCGCGCCTATCTGCCCATCGTCGAGCGGCGGCGCGACACGCCCTGGGGCGAGCGCGAGCGCGACTGGCAGTGCTACCGGCGCGGCCGCTACGTGGAGTTCAACCTGGTCTACGATCGCGGTACGCTCTTCGGCCTGCAGTCGGGCGGTCGCACGGAGTCGATCCTCATGTCCATGCCGCCGCGCGCGCACTGGCGCTACGACTATCATCCCGAGGACGGCAGCCCGGAGGCGGCGCTGCTCACCGACTTCCTCCCGCCCCGCGACTGGCTCTCCGACGCATGACCCTCACCGAGCTGCGCTACCTCGTCAATCTCGAGAAGGAACGGCACTTCGGCCGGGCAGCGGAGCGCTCCTTCGTGTCGCAGCCGACACTGTCGGTGGCCATCCGCAAGCTCGAGGAGACCCTCGACGTCACTCTGTTCGAGCGCAACCGCGGCGAAGTCCGGCCGACACCGGTGGGCGAGCGCATCTGCGCGCAGGCCAAGCGCGTGCTGGCCGAGGCGGCGCGCATCGAGGACCTCGCCAACGAGGGCAAGAACGACCTCGTCGGCCCGGTGCGGCTGGGCGCGATCTACACCGTCGGCCCCTATCTGCTGCCCTACCTCGTCCCCATGCTGCGCGAGACGGCACCGGAGATGCCGCTGATCCTCGAGGAGAACTTCACCGCCCAGCTGCTCGAGCAGCTGCACGCCAACGAGCTCGACGCGGCGCTGGTGGCGCTGCCCGTGGAGAGCAGCCAGCTCCACGTGTGGTCGGTGTTCGACGAAGACTTCATCGTGCTGCTGCCCTGCGGCCATCGCTGGGCCGAGCGCGAGAGCATCAACGCCTCCGAGATGGGCGAGGAGAACCTGCTGCTGCTGGGCCCCGGCCACTGCTTCCGCGAGCAGGTCGTCGAGGCCTGCCCGAAGTGCATCGACAGCAATGCCGAGGGACCGCGCCCGCAGACCGGGTCCAGCCTCGAGACCATCCGCCACATGGTGGCGAGCGAGATCGGCATCAGCGTGCTGCCGCGAAGCAGCCACGAGAACCGGCCCGAGGAAAGCCAGCAGTACCTGGTGGCGCGCCCGTTCGCCGATCCGGTTCCGCGCCGGCGCATCGCGCTGGTGTGGCGCAAGACCTTCCCGCGACCCGAGGCGATCAGGGTGCTGCGTACCGCCATCGTCACCTGCCACATGCGGGGCGTGGACTTCCGCGCCCTGGACGAGCCGCCCGAGGCCTGACCCGGGCGAGCAGCGCCGCGCGCGGCGCGCTAAGCTGGCCGTCACAACGACAGTCGGCCACAGAGCCGGCGACGACGGAGGAGAGACCATGAAGGCATTCCCGGCGCTGCTGGCCGTTGCGCTCACCCTGCCCGCCCTCGCCGAGGGCCCGCCCGCACGCGATGTCGACCGGCTCGGCGACACCCTCACGCCGCTGGGCGCCGAGAAGGCGGGCAACGCCGACGGCAGCATCCCGGCCTGGACCGGCGGCTATCAGCACCCGCGCCCGCCGGACGGCGAGGAGCGCCGCATCGAGCACTACGAGCCCTACGCCTCGGACGAGCCGCTCTACACCATCACCGCCGAGAACATGGCGCAGTACGCGGACATGCTGACGGTGGGGCAGAAGGCCCTGTTCGAGCGCTTCCCGGACACCTACCGCATGCCGGTCTACCAGAGCCGGCGCGGCGGCCATGCCCCCGAGTTCATCTACGAGGCCACGCGCCGCAATGCCGAGAAGGCCTATCTGAGCAACGGCGGCGAGAGCCTCAACGAGGCGGTGACCGGCATTCCCTTCCCGCTCCCGGAATCGGGCAAGGAGGTCATCTGGAACCACAAGCTGCGCTACCGGGGCGAATCGGTGCGCCGCTACAACACCCAGCTCGCGGTGCAGTCGAACGGGCTGTTCACGCCCTACCGGCTGCGCGAGGACGTGCGCTTCCACTACAACAACGACGGCGTCTCGGTCGCCGATCTCGACAACATCGGCATCTACTTCCTGCAGACCGTGGTCGGCCCGCCGCGCCAGGCCGGCAACGTGCTGCTGGTCCACGAGACCCTCGATCAGGTCCGCGAATCGCGCCGCGCCTGGCTCTACAGCGCGGGGCAGCGCCGGGTCCGACGCGCGCCGGATGTCGCCTACGACAACCCGGGCACGGGCTCGGACGGGCTGCGCACCAACGACCAGCTCGACAGCTTCAACGGCGCCACCGACCGCTACACCTGGAAGCTGGTCGGCAAGCGCGAGATGATCATGCCGTACAGCGCCTACAAGCTCGCCGACGACCGCCTGACCTACGACACCATCGCGCAGGCGGGCCACCTGAACCAGGATCTGACCCGCTACGAGAAGCACCGCGTCTGGGTGGTCGACGCGACCCTCAACGAGGGCACCACCCATCTCTACAAGCGCCGCACCTTCTACATCGACGAGGACACCTGGAGCATCCTCGCGGTCGACATCTACGACCGGCGCGACCAGCTGTGGCGCGTGCAGGAGTCGCACACCATCATGCTGGTCTGGGAGGACGCGGTCGCACCGGTGGCGAGCACCGTCTACGACCTGCACGCCGACCGCTATCTGGTCCAGGATCTCAGCAACGAGGAACCGCTGGCCGACACCGACGTCGAATTCGGGGAACGCCATTTCTCGGTCGCCAACCTGAGCAGGACCGCGACCCGCTAGCGAGCATGCCCGCACACCCGCATCCTGACGCATTACTGCAACGGAACCGTCAACTTCCTGAAACCGGGCGCGTGCACTGTGCGCGCCATGTTGCAGGCCGCTGACAGTCCGCTGCGCCGGCCGCTCGGCGCCGCCGCGCGACGCAGTCTCCGCCTCCACGCCCGGTGGATCGCGGAGGCCGTGTCACCCGGCGCGCATCCGGCCGCCCCGCTGACACCCCGCCGCGCGATGACGCTGGCGGCGATGCTGCCGCCGTACGCCGCACTGCAGGCGACCCACCTGGCCGCCTTCGCGCTCGATACCGTGCTGTATCCCCGCGAGGCCCGCACCGATACCGGCGATCCGCTGTTCGTGCTCGGCATCCCGCGCAGCGGCACCACCTTCGTGCACCGCCTGCTGGCCGCCGACGAAGGCCGCTTCACCACCATGCGCACCTGGGAAGCCGTGCTTGCGCCGTCGGTCAGCGAGCGCCGCTTCTGGCAGGCGGCCGGCCGCGCCGATGCCCTGCTGGGCGCCCCGGGCCGGCGCCTGCGCGACGCGCTGATCGCGCACCTCGGAGGCGACTTCGACGCCATCCACGAGACCGGTGCCGACGCCGCCGAGGAGGACTACCTCGCGCTGCTGCCGCTGGCGGGCTGCTTCATCATGGCGCTGGCCTTTCCGGACAACGCCGCGCTCTGGCAACTGGGCGCCCTCGACCGCGAGCCCGATCCGCGCACCCGCGCGCTGCTGCCCGCGGCCTACCGGCGGCTGCTGCAGAAGCACCGCTACGCCAGCGGCGACGGCCGCCAGCTGCTCTCCAAGAATGCGGCCTTCGCGTCGTGGGCCGGCGCGCTCGCCGAGACCTTCCCGCGCGCGCGCTTCATCGTCTGCCTGCGCGAGCCGGCATCCGCGCTGTCCTCGCAGATCAGCGCGGTCGAGCCCGGGCGGCGCCTGTTCGCGGTGGACCCCGACCGGCGCTGGCTCAGCCGGCGCTTCGCCGAGATCTACGCCGGCGCCTACCGGCACCTGGACGAACAGCTCGCCGCGCACCCCGACCGCATGGTGGCGGTCGACATGGCGGACCTGCGCGCAGCGCCCGGCCCCACCCTGAAGGCGGCGCTGGCGCACCTCGACATTCCGGTGAGCCGGCCGCTGGCATCGGCCTTCGCGAGCGCCGACGCGGCCGCCGGCGGCGACAGTCGCCACCGTCACGACACCGGCCCCGGCGACGCGCCACCCCTCGCCATGCTGGCCGCGATGGAAGCCGCCTATTCCCGCATGCGGTCGCGCGCGGCGCGACCGGTGCACCGTACCGAGAACGAGGTGTCCTGACGATGGATTTCGCCTACGGCTCCAGCCACGCGATCGACGCGCCCGGGTTCGCCGACATTGCCGACGCGCCGCCCGCCACGCGTCCGCTGCGCGTGGCCTTCTTCTCCGATGCCGAACCCGAACGCAACGGCGCCGGCAGCTACTACAGCGATCTCATCGCGCAGCTCGACAAACGCATCGACGCGGTCGAGATCTTCCAGCCCACGCGGCGCAAGCGCCTGCTGAGCGGACTCAGCGTGCCGCTGCCCGGCGATCCGACGCAGCGCCTGCTCACGCCCAACGTCCCCCGGCTCTGGCAACGCGTGCGACGCATGCAGCCGGACGTCATCGTGAGCATCACGCCCGGCCCCTTCGGCCTGCTCGGGCTGGCCATGGCGCGGCATTTCGGCAGTGCCTTCATGACCGCGTTCCACACCGAGTTCGAAGCGCTGTCGCGTCTGTACTGGAGCCCGGTATCGCGCGCCATTGCCACCCGCTATCTGACCGGCGTCAACCGGCTGCTCTGCCGCAGCAGCAGTTCGGTGCTGGTGCACAGCGGCCGGCTGGTCGAGACCGTGCGCTCCCTCGGCGCCGGCGACGTGCAGGTGATGGGCACACCGCTGCCCACGCGCTTCATCGACACCCCGGTGGCACCGCCGCGCGGGCGCCTGTCGCAGCTGGTGTTCGCCGGTCGGCTCGCGCCCGAGAAGAATCTCGATGTCATCGTCGAGGCGGCGCGCGAGCTGCCCGATCTGCAGTTCGTGATCGCCGGCGACGGCCCGCTGCGCAAGCGCATCGCGCGCGACACCCGCCGCCTGCCCAATGTGCGCATGGTGGGCTGGCTCGACCGCGAGGCGCTGCGCGAGCTGCTCGATGCCTCCGACCTGCTGCTGCTGCCGTCGCGGCTGGAGACCTTCGGCTCGATCGCGCTGGAGGCGATGGCGCGCGGACGGCCGGCCGTGGTCGCGGAGAACGCCGGCATCCACAGCTGGCACGCACTGCACGACGGACTCATCACGCTGCGTCGCAGCGATCGCCTCGCCGATGCCATCCGCCGCGTCCAGGCGCAGTGCCCGCAGGAACGGCACGACAAGGCCATGCGCGCCCGCCAGGCGGCGGAACGCCTCAACATGGAGACGCTGGCGCACTGGATCGGCCTCATCGACCGCCAGGCTGCATGAGCGGCAGCGGCGCCGCCCCGCCGGCGCGCCTCTCCATCCATGACGTCATGCCGGCGACGCTGCCGCAGGTCGCCGACATCGTCGCGCGCATGCACGCGCACGGCCTGCCACCCGCGACGCTGCTGGTGGTGCCGGGGCACGACTGGGACCCGGCCGGCATCGCGCAGCTCCGCACGTGGCACGAGGCCGGCCACGCACTGGCCGCGCACGGCTGGCACCACCGCGCGCGCCACATCCGCGGCCTGCGCCACCGCCTGCACGCCGCGACCCTCTCGCGCGACGCCGCCGAGCATCTGGCGCTGACCGCCGACGAGATCGCCGCGCTGATGCAGGCCAGCCACGACTGGTTTCCCGCCCATGATCTGCCCGCGCCCGACACCTACGTGCCGCCGGCCTGGGCGCTGGGTGCCATCACGCTGCCCGCCCTGCGACGCCTGCCCTTCGCGCGCATCGAGACCACCGCCGGCATGCTCGACGTCGCCAACGGCCGCACCGAGCACCTCCCGCTGGTCGGCTTCGAGGCCGACACACCGCTTCGCGCCCGTGCCCTGCGCACCTGGAACCGCGGCCAGATCGCGCTGGCCCGCGCCACCGGGCGGGCGTTGCGGGTGGGGATTCATCCGCACGATCGGGCGCTGAAGCTGGCCGATGATCTCGAGGGATTGCTCGCCGAACTGGGGCGGGCGGGGACCGCGCGGGCGGCCTGAGCGCGACGGGCTTGCGGGGGTTGCGCTGCCTGGTTCCGCGCCCGGTATGGCAGCAGGCCGCTGCCGCGAAGCTTCGGATTCTGGTGAGGTTGCGCTTCCCGTTGGTCCCGTTCGTGCTCTCGGGTTCCGCGCCTCGGAGCCTCGGCGCCTGATTCCTCCTCGTTGACCCGGTTGCGCTCCTGGGTTCCGCGCCTCGGAACCTCGGCGCTGCCGAACGTTGCCACTCGATCGGCGCGGGCTACTTTGGTTACGGCCAAAGTAGCCAAAACCATGGTGCCGCACGGGTGGCCTGCCGCGCCGGAGGCGCGGCAGGTGCCCGGCCCGGGAGTCGTGCTCGGGGGCACGGGTGAACAGGACATCCCTGTCCTGGTCACCCTTGCTCGACGTCCTGTCTCGCAGCCCCACTGCGCGCGCCTCCCGGTCCGGCCACCCGTGAAGGCACCCCCTGAACGGCTCGTCGCTTCGCGACATCGCGGCAATGGAGTGGTGCTACTTCTTGGCTTTGGCGATGTTGCGAAGCAACGAGCCGACCATGTCCCCCTTCAGGAGGCGCGGCGACTGATGGTGCGTGGAGGAGGTCGGCCGGCCACGGATGGCCGGCCGAGCCGCGGAGGACAGGATGTCCGTCCGCGGCGACCCCGGAGCGCGCCGCCAGTCGCCGGGACTCCGGCCCGCCCCGCGGGCGGGCCGGAGCGCCTTCTGCGGGGCGCGCTCTTTTGGCTACTTTTCTGTCGCGCAACAGAAAAGTAGCCCGCGCCGGTCGAGTGCCAACACTCGGCAGCGCCGAGCTCCCGAGGCGAGGAACCCGAGAGCACAAACGGGTCAACGAGGAACCCCCAAGCGCCGAGCTGCCAGCAAGAACGGGGCAGCACCCGACCTACCCCACCCGCACCTTCCGCCTGGCCCGCCGCGCCATCATGTTCAACCCCTCGACCAGCGCCGAGAACGCCATGGCGGCGTAGATGTAGCCCTTCGGCACGTGCACGCCGAAGCCGTCGGCGATCAGCGTGGTACCGATGAGCAGCAGGAAGCCGAGCGCGAGCATGACCACGGTCGGGTTGCGCTCGATGAAGTTCGCCAGCGGATCGGCTGCCAGCAGCATGACGGTTACGGCTGTGACCACCGCGATCACCATGATGGGGATGTGATCGGTCATGCCGACGGCGGTGATGATGCTGTCGACGGAGAACACCAGGTCGAGCACCAGGATCTGTGCGATGGCGGTGCCGACGCTGTTGATGGCGGCGTCGGCGCCGTGTTCCTCGGCCGGCGCGGGATCGACGTGGTGATGGATCTCGCGCGTGGCCTTGGCGACCAGGAACAGGCCGCCGGCGATCAGGATGAGGTCGCGCCACGAGAAGCCGTGGCCGAAGACGCTGAACAGCGGCGTAGTGAGCTGGACGATGTAGGCCACCGTGCCGAGCAGCGCCAGGCGCAGGATCAGTGCCATGCCGATGCCCAGGCGGCGCGCGCCGGCGCGCCGATCCTCGGGCAGCTTGTTGGTGAGGATGGAGATGAAGATGAGGTTGTCGATACCGAGCACGACCTCCATCACCACCAGGGTCGCGAGCGCGATCCAGGCTTCGGGACTGGTCAGCAGGGCAACGAGATAGTCGAGCATGGCCGTGGGCGCGATGGGTCGGGAATGCGCACTCTACGCAGCCGCGCCCGCATGCGCAGCGCGGACGTCATGGACGCCCGCGCTGCATCCGGTCGCGCTACCAGGCGTACTGGTAGCCCACGGTCAGCACGCTGTCGGTCTCGAGCTGCGGACCGTTGAGGTCCTGGTGCACCGGCACCATGTACTCGACGGCCATGCGATGGCCGGCGAGCGCGCCGCGCGTCCCGAGCAGATTCACGCCGATGCCCGCATCGACGCGATCGCCGCCCTGGAAGTCGGGATTGGCGGTCTGCACCGGCGCACGGATCTCGCTGTCGATGCCGTCGATGCGCGCGCGGGTGGAGGCCTCCGCGCGCACCGAAGTGCTGATCCACGGCGCCCACAGATAGCTGCCCCAGGCGCTGAGCACGTGCTCGTCTCCGCGGCTGTAGCCCTCGTCGTTGCGGCCCAGCTGCAACGTTCCGGCGTACTGTGCGCCCCAGCCGACGGCGCCCGTGCCGTGCCGCCAGGTCAGTCCCGGCGTGAGCGCGAAGGTGCCGCTTCCGGTCTGCATGGGATAGGGCAGGCGCAGTTCCGGGCGGGTGTCCATCGGCGACAGCACGGTGTCGGTATCGTCGACATCGCCGGTGGGCAGGCGCACGCCGAGCTTGCCGACGAGCTGCCCGTCGGCCCACTGCCGGACGCGGAACAGCGCCGACAGACCGACATCGCCGATGCCCGAGCTGGTGGTCTCGAAGCGGCCGAGCCGCTCGGTCCCCATGCCGCCGGCGAAGGTGACGTGAGTCATGTCGCTCGACAGCACCGGCACCATCGCCATCAGGGTGGTCCGGTCCGTGGGCGCGACCATGGCGCCGAGCATGTGCATCTCCATGGTCATCTCCAGCGGCACCACGCGCAGGGTCGGCGGCTGCATGGGCTGGCCGGCGAAGCGGTTGGGCACGTTCTGGACGATGAACTCGGGTGACACGCGCTCGGTGCCGATGCGGTTGCCCGCCATGGCCATCCGCATGTAGCGGTACGAGACCATGAACTCACCGGACTCGTGGACGTGCTCGCCCATGACGCCGATGGGTGCGTGACTGTCGGCGCGGGGCGCGCCATGGCCCGCATCGGCGTGAACGATGCCGACGGGAAACAGCAGCAGCGCGCACAGCGCGCGCCGCGAACAGCGATTGATTCGCATGGGTATTCTCTTTGCAGAAGGAGCGTTGCGCCGGTAAACCCGGCGTGCGGTCGTACGGCCGGCATAGCGCCGGCCGGCGCGCTCACACCGGTGGCGCGCGTGCCCCCGGGAGCCCGGCGGGACGGGCCGGCCGCGCGCCGTTGCCGGCCACAACCGGCGGCACGGCGGCGATCGCGCCGGCCAGCCCGAGCGGCGGCCTGGCGAAGGGCGGCGCGCTCGGGCCACTGCATCCGCCGCATGCCGGGCAGATGTAGCCGGTCCCCTCCGCCGCCTGCCCGTCAGCCGGGACCAGCTCTGGCGGCAGCAGCGTCGCGAGCCGGTCGGCGAAGGCTTCGCTGCCGGTGCCGCAGATCAGGGCGGAGAGCGGGCCATCACTCTGCGACGCCATCAGCTGCGCATGGGCGACCGGCAGCAGCAGATGGCACAGCAGCGCGAAGAACGCGAGCGCACTGCGCATGCCGATGGTGCCGGTACGAAGCCTCATGCCGCGATTATGCCCGTGCCCCGCGCTCAGCGGCCCGGCGCATCGTCGCCATCGACGAGCGCATGGATGATGGGACAGGAGGCGGCGCTGCCGCTGCCGTCGCAGCACTCGACCAGATCGGCCAGCGCTTCCCGCATGCGGCCGAGATCCCGCAGACGCGCATCGATGATCGCGAGCTTGTCGGCGGCCAGCGCACGCACCTCGGCGGACGGGCCGGCGACGTCGGCCAGCGTCAGCAGGCGGCGCACTTCGTCGAGCGTAAAGCCGAGCTGCTTGGCGCGCTGAATGAAGCGCAGGCGCGCCACCGCGTCGTCCGAATAGAGCCGGTAGCCGCTCGCGCTGCGCTCGGGCTCGGGAAGCAGCCCCTCGCGCTCGTAGAAGCGGATGGTCTCGACGCCCACGCCGCTGGCTGTTGCGATCCTGCCGATGGTGCGCATGCGCCCCTCTCAGCCCGACACGGTCGGCAGATCGTAACCCGCCGGCGGCTCGGCGCCGGGGGCCTCGATCAGCCGCCGGGTAAGCAGCGTGCCGTCCAGCCGATACAGATCGATGAGCGCCTGGCGGTAGGCGATGAAGGCCTGGGCGCGGTCCAGTTGTGCCTGCAGCAGGTCGCGCTGCACCTGCGCCACCAGCAGCGCCGTCGAGCGCCCGACCTCGAAGCGCGCCTGCTCGGCCTCCAGGGCCTGCTCCTGCAGCGCCAGCGTGGCGGCGGTCGCCTCGATCTGCGCAGCGCTGCGCTCGACCTCCAGCACGGCGTTGCGGACCTCGGACTGCACCAGCTGGTCGAGGTTGCGCAGGCTCTCCTCCGCCTGCAGGCGCTGCGCACCGGCGCGCACATCGCGGGCCCGCGCCGCCCGGTTGCCGAAGGGATACTCGAACTCCAGCGCCGCCGACAGGTTGTAGTTCTCGCGCTCCTCGACGTTCGACCAGGCCTCCCCGAAGCTGTCGGAGAAGCCGGTCTGACCGAGCGTGATGAACAGATCGAGACGCGGCAGCAGACCGTTGCGCGTGGCGACCACCTCGAGCTCGTTGGTGACCAGCTGCATGCGCGCCTCGTTGAGCTCGGCGCGGCGCGCCCGGGCGAGCGCCACGTGCGCGGCCACGTCGGGGACCGGATCGGTCTCGAGCTCGGGCGCGCTGGTGGCATCCACCGTGCGTTCCCATACCGGCTGTCCCGGCGGGCTCAGGCGGGCAAGCAGCTCGGACTGGAGCCGGCGGGCCTCGGCGCGGCCGTCGATGAGATCCTGCCGGCGACGCGCGGCCTCGGCACGCACCGCGGCGAGCTCGGTCCGGGGCAGCGCCCCCACCTCGATGCGCGTGGCAGTGGCCTGCGCCTCGCGCTCGGCGAGATCGAGCGACGCCTCGAGGATGCGGATGCGCTCGCGCGCACCGACATAGTCCCAGTACAGGCGCTCGACCTCGGCGACCAGCGCCGACGCGAAGCCGCGCAGCTGATAGGCCGAGGCAGCGACATCGCTGCGTGCCTGGCGCAGCGCCACCAGGTTGGTGCGCATGCCGGCACCGCGCAGCAGCGCCTGGGTGACGGTCAGCCCGAGCTCGGCGTCGGCCTGGGTCGGCGAACGGTTGGACTCGGACAGCTGCTGCGACAGGCTGAGCTCGAGCTCGGTGCCGGTGGGCAGCACCTGCCGTGCGCCCACCGCGTAGCTTTCGCGGTCGCTCTCGATCTCCAGCGTCTCGTTGGTGTTGTCGAACTGCTGCTGGGTCAGCGCGCGGCTGCGCGTCACGTTGGCGAACAGCGTCGGGTCGAAGCGCGCGCGCTCGACCGCCTCGAAGGTGCCGGCGACGATCGGGTTCCGGCGCTCGGAGGCGAGCTCCGGATTGTGCTCCAGGACCAGCGCCACGGCCTCCTCCACCGACAGCGACAGCGCACCGCGCTCCGGCACGCTGACCGTCTGCGCGGGCGTCACCGCATTGTCGGGCGCGGTCGCGCCGGTGGCGCCGACGAACAGGCCGAGCAGGGCGAGGGATCGCGACACGAAGGGCAGTGCATTCATGGACATGGGCACGAAACGGTCAGGAAGTCGCCCGTCGGGCCGGCCAGGCGCCGTGGAAGCCGGCATAGACGACCGGAATGATGACCAGCGTGATCAGGGTCGACGACAGCAGCCCGCCGATGACGGCACGCGCCAGCGGGGCCTGAGAGTCGGCACCCTCGCCGATGCCGATGGCCAGCGGCAGCAGCGCCAGCATGGTGGTGGCTGCGGTCATGAGGATCGGGCGGAGGCGCCGGCGCCCGGCCTCGCGTACTGCCTCCAGCGCGCTGCTGCCCTGGCGCTGCAGCAGGTTGGCCTGATCGACGATGAGGATGGCGTTGTTGACCACGATACCGATGAGCATCAGGCAGCCGACCAGCGACTGCGCATTGAGGGTGGTGCCGGTGAGCAGAAGCATGATCACGACGCCGATCAGTGCCATCGGCACCGTCACCATGACGATGACCGGATCGCGCAGCGATTCGTAGAGGCAGGCCATGACCATGTACACCAGCAGCAGCGCCAGCACGACGTTGACCGCCATGGTACGGAAGGTGGCGGCCTGCTCCTCGTACTCGCCGGTGAGGGCGATGTCGTAGTTGCTCGGCAGCGGGATGCTGTCCAGCGCGGCCTGCACGTCGGCGACCACCGAACCGAGATCGCGACCGGCGATGTTGACGAAGACGACGTTGCGGCGTTGCTGGTCCTGGCGCTGGATCTCCGGCGGCCCGCTGCTCGCCTCCAAGGCGGCGACCGCGCCCAGCGGCACCGTACCGCCGTCGCGCGCCGGCACCGGCACCGGCAGGTCGAGGATGCGCTCGGGCGCGATGGTGCGGTTGTCGGCCAGCTTGAGGACGATGCGCACCTCGTCGCCCTGGTCGAGGAAGTAGCCGGCGGTGGCGCCGGCGATGGCGGTCTCCACGGTAGTACCCACCGCTTCCACGGAGACGCCCAGGTCGGCCGCACGCTCGCGGTCGATGGCGATCAGCCGCTGCGGCTCGCCGCCGGTACGCGGCAGGCGCAGATCGGTGATCCCGGGCACGCCGGCCAGCGCGGTCTCGACCTGCGCGGTCAGGCGGTCCAGCGTGTCGAAATCGTAGCCTCGCACTTCCACCGACAGCGCCTCGCCCTCGCTGAGGTCGCGGCGCAGCCAGCGCATGTAGAAGGGCTCGTTGACGCGCACGCGCACGGTGGTGTCGGGCAGGCCGACGATGGCCTCGCGCAGCGCCGCCGCGACCTCGGCGCTGGTGCGTGCGCGTTTGCCCGCCGGCGGCAGCTCGATCTCGATGTCGGCCTCGGTCCCGCTCTCGGACTCCACGCTGGTCACCATGGAAAGGCGCTCGGGCACGAGCTCACGGATGATCGCCTCCGCCCGCTGCGTCTGCGCGTCCATGATGTCGAGGGTGGTGCCCAGCGGCATCTCCAGATCGACGCGCACCTGCCCTTCGTCGCTGGCCGGCATGAACTCGGTGCCGATGAGGGGCAGCGCGGCCGCGGCCAGCGCAAAGAGCCCCCCGGCCATGGCGATCACCGTGCGCGGCCGGCGCAGCGCGCCGTCGAGCAGCCCTCGGTAGCGGGCCTGCAGCCGCTCGTAGCGCACCGACAGCGCCGCCGTCGGCCGCGCCAGCCGCGACGAGGCCGCCAAGCCGCTCCGCGCGGGCACGTAGCGCGCCGTGAGCATGGGCACCAGCGTCAGCGCCATGAGCAGCGCGCACGCCAACGCGAAGGCCACCACCACTGCCAGCTCGCGGAACAGCTGCCCGGTGAGCTCGCGCGCGAACAGCATGGGAATGAAGATGGCGAGCGTGGTCAGCGTGCTGGCGACGATGGCCGCACCCACCTCGGCGCCGCCGCGCACGGCCGAATCGTCGAGCGCCTCGCCGGCTTCGTGGCGGCGGCGCATGATGTTCTCGAGCACGACGATGGCCGAGTCCACCATCAGTCCCACGCCCAGCGCCAGGCCGCCGAGCGTCATCAGATTGATGGTGTAGCCGGCGAAGTAGATCAGCGCGAAGGTGCTGATCAGGGATACCGGAATGGCCGTGGCGATGACCAGCGTCGCGCGCGGATTGCCCAGGAAGAGCAGCAGCACCAGTACCGCGAGCACGCTGCCGTAGAGCAGCGAGCGCGCGACGTTGGCGATGGCGCGCTCGATGAAGCCCGCGCTCTCGAAGAAGGGCGCGATCGCGACCTGCGGGAACTCGCGATTGAGCACCGCGACCTCGGCCCGCACGCGCTCGGATACCTCCACGGTGTTGGCGCCGGACTGCTTGCGCACCGCCATGCGCACACCCGGCTCGCCGTTGATGCGGATGCGGCGCGTGTCGCGCATCTGTGTATCCGCCAGAGTCGCGATGTCGGCAACGCGGATGACCGAGCCGGCGCGCTCCGCCACCACGGTGGCGCCGAGTTCCTCGAGACTCCCGATGCGCCCCGGCGTGCGCAGCCGGATCTCGCGCCCGGCCAGCTCGATGGAGCCCGCCGGCAGATTGCGGTTGGCCGCCTGCAGCGCATCGCGCACCTCGATCAGCGACAGGCCCAGTGCCTCCACCTGCGCGATGTCGAGATTGACCTGGATCTCGCGCTCGGGCCCGCCCCACACCTCGGCCGAGGCCACCCCGGGCACCTGCTGGACGCGGTAGAGGATGCGGTTGTCGATGAGCCTGCGCAGCGCGACCGGGTCGATGGGACTGGCGATGCCCAGCACCATGATCGGCGTATCCGAACTGTCGAACTTGCGCAGCCGCGGCCGCCCGGCATCCTCGGGCAGCTCGTCGACCTCGCTGAAGAGGCGGTCGCGCACGTCGTTGGCGGCGGCGTCGACATCGGTGCCCCAGGCGAACTGCAGGGTGACCTCGCTCTCGCCCTCCTTCGACTCCGAGCGCATCTCCTCCAGCCCCGGCGTCGATGCCACCGCTTCCTCGACCACGCGCGTGACCAGCTCCTCCATGGTCTGCGGCGAGGCGTTGCGGTACTCGACCTGGATGTTCATCGCCGGCGTCTCGACGTCCGGCAGCAGGTCGACCGGAATGCGCGCCAGCGCGATCAGCCCCAGCAGCACCGCGATCAGGACCACCATCACGGTGGTCACCGGCCGCGATACCGCCGCGCGCGGCAGATTCACGATGCGTCCGCGCCGGAGGGCATGACACCGGCTCCGTCGCGGAGCTGATCCTGGCCGAGCACGACCACCGACCGCGGTGCCGGCCCTTCCGGCACCAGCGCCGCCTCGCCGCCGGCCTCGAGCAGCACCTCCACCGGCACGAAGCGGGCACGCTCGCCGTCCACCGTGAACACGCCGCGCTGTCCGCCGCGCTCGACCAGCGCGCGCACCGGGACGATCGCGGACGCCTCGACGCTGCGGGCACGCAGCGCCACCTGCACGTACAT
Source organism: Algiphilus sp. (assembly GCF_023145115.1). Taxonomy (NCBI): domain Bacteria; kingdom Pseudomonadati; phylum Pseudomonadota; class Gammaproteobacteria; order Nevskiales; family Algiphilaceae; genus Algiphilus; species Algiphilus sp. The sequence continues at coordinate 29,649 of NZ_JAGLEJ010000030.1, read as the reverse complement.
GCCGGGCGCCAGCGCTCCGTCGGCGTTGGGCACCCGCAGCTCCACGCGGGCCTGCCGCGAGGCCGGATCGAAGCGCGGCGCGATGCGCACCACCTCCGCATCGACGCTGCGTCCGGCGAGCGCCGGTGCGTGGATCGCCGCGCCCTGTCCGATCTCGAGCGAACCGAACACCGCCTGCGGCACCTGGATGACGGCCTTGAGCGCGTCGGTGGCGAGCACGCTGAGCAGCGGCGTGTTCGCCGCGACGGTGTCACCGGCATCCACCAGCCGCTCGCCGACCACGCGCGCGCCCCCCGCCTCGCTCCAGTCGGCGGAGATGCGGGTGTAGCCCAGGCGCAGCTCGGCGGCCTGCAGCGCGGCGCGGGCGCGCGCGATCTCGGCTTCGGCGACTGCCAGCGCGGCCGACTGCGCGGCCACCTCGGCATCGACATCCTCGAGTTCGGCCACCGCCGCGATGCCGTCGCCTTCCAGTCGGCGGATGCGCTCCTGGCGACGCTCGGCGAGGCGCAGCGCGCTGCGCGCCTCGTCGCGCCGCGCCTGTGCCACCTGCAGCTCGGCGCGGGCGCTGGCGACTTCCTGTCGCTGCTCGCCATCGTCGAGACGCACCAGCTCGGCGCCGCGCGCGACGCGATCGCCGATGTCGACCAGCACTGCCTCGACGCGCCCGGCGATCTTCGGTGCGACGGTGTAGGCGGCCACCGCCTCGAGACTGCCCGGGAAGCGGCGCATCTCGACCAGCGCTCCGGTCCGTGCCGGCGCGAGCTCGACCGCGACGGTCCGATCGGATGCGGTGTCTCCCGCCGGGTCGGCCGGCGACAGCATCCGCCAGGCCAGCAAGCCGAGCACCAGCAAAACGACGCCTGCGGCGAGCAAGCGCTTGCTCATCGAATTCTCCATGGACGGCCGGACCGGCTGCGAAAGCAGACCGCGCTCGGCGGCCGCGGTTCCCTGACGTGCCGCTATGGTGCCCGATTCAGGCCGGAACGCCCCTCGGCCGTAGAAGCTGCAGCGCGAAACGCTCGTCGCCGTCGGTCCAGCTCTGCGTCACGGCAAGACCGGCGCGGGCGGCCATGTCGGCGAATCCCTGATGCGAGTACTTGCAACTGTACTCCACCAGAACGCCCTCGCCGGCACCGAAGTCGAAGCGGCGCCCGGCGACCGAGACCCGCTGGTCGGCATCGCTCACGATGTGGGTCTCGATGCGGCCGGCCAGGGCGTTGTAGCGCGCGCGGTGATGGAAGCGCGCCGGATCGAAGTCGGCATCGAGTTCGCGGTTCATGCGCGCCAGCAGGTTGAGCGTGAAGGCGGCGGTCACGCCGGCGGCATCGTTGTACGCCGCCTCGACCGTCGCGCGATCCTTCTGCAGATCGATGCCGACCAGCGCGGCACCCGCGTCGCCGATCTCGCCGCGCATCACCGTGAGCAGCGCCACGGCGTCGTCGGTCGCGAAGTTGCCCAGTGTCGAGCCCGGGAAGAAGACCAGCACGCTCGCCGGCTCGCGCGCGGCGACCGGCAGGCGCAGCGGCCTGGTGAAGTCGGCGCACAGCGGCAGCATCTCGACATCGGGGAAGCGCACGGCGAGATCGGCAACGCTCTCGTCGAGCGCGCTGGCCGAAATCTCCACCGGCACGTAGGCGACCGGATCGTCGAGCGCGTCCAGCAGCAGGCGGGTCTTGATGCCGCTGCCGCTGCCGTACTCGAGAACCAGCGGACGCGACCCCACGGCCGCGGCGATGGCGTGGCGGTGATCGTCCAGGATCGCCAGCTCGGTGCGGGTCGGGTAGTACTCCGGCTGCTCGCAGATGGCCTCGAACAGCTCGGAACCGCGTGCGTCGTAGAGATACTTCGACGGAATGCGCTTGACCGGCTGCGACAGCCCGCGCACGACGTCGCCGGCGAAGTCGTCGGCGACCGCGGACTCGGTCGCGATCGCCGCGTCGCCGCCGCTCACAGGTCCCTCGCCAGGCGGAGGCCGGTGAACTGCCAGCGATCGGGCGGCGCAAAGAAGTTGCGATAGCTGGCGCGGATGTGATCGGCCGGGGTCGCGACCGAGCCGCCGCGCAGCACGAACTGTCCGCACATGAACTTGCCGTTGTACTCGCCGAGGGCGCCGGGCAGCGGCCGGTAGCCGGGGTAGCTCAGATAGGGGCTGCCGGTCCACTCCCAGACATCGCCCCACAGCTGCAGCGGTCCGTCGCCGGGTACGGCGGGCCGCGGCTGCAGGGCGCCGCTGTCGGCCAGGTTGCCGCGCACCGGCTGCGGCGCGGCCAGGCACTCCCATTCGGCCTCGGTCGGCAGGCGCATCCCGGCCCAGCGCGCGAAGGCGTCGGCCTCGTAGTAGCTGATGTGCGTCACCGGCGCGCGCGGGTCCAGCTCGCGCCGCCCGCCGAGCGTGAATGCGCTCTGCAGATCGTCGGCCCAGTACAGCGGATGCTTCCAGCCCTGCGCGCACACCGTGTCCCAGCCGTCGGACAGCCACAGCGTCGAGGTCTCGTAGCCGCCATCGGCGATGAAGTCGCGGAACTCGCCGTTGGTCACCGGACGGTTGGCGATGGCGTGCGGCTGCAGCAGGGTGCGGTGACGCGGCGTCTCGCAGTCGAACGCGAAGCCGTGTCCGTCGTGGCCGATCTCGTGGATGCCGGCGGCGCCCTCGATGAAGGTCATCGGTACCGCCGCGGGCACCGGTGCGGGCGCGATATCCCGGTAGGCCGGCTCGAGCGGATTCCGGGCGAGCAGATGCTTGATGTCGGTCAGGATCAGCTCCTGGTGCTGCTGCTCGTGATGCAGCCCCAGCGTGACGCGGGCCCGGGTGTCGTCGTCCTCGCGCTGCGCGATGAGATCGGCCATGCGGCTGTCGACGACGGCGCGGTATTCGCGCACCTGCGCCAGCGAGGGGCGGGTCAGCAGGCCGCGGTGCGGACGGGCGTGCATCGGCCCGACCGACTGGTAGTAGGAGTTGAATAGGAAGTGCCAGTCCGCGTTCACCGGCGCGTAGTCGGCATCGCGACCGAGCAGGAACTGCTCGAAGAACCAGGTGGTGTGCGCCAGATGCCACTTGGTGGGGCTGGCCTCCGGCATGGACTGGACACAGGCGTCCTCCTCGGACAGCGGCGCTGCGAGATCCAGTGTCCGCTGCCGCACGCGCTGGTAGGCGGCCAGCAGCTCGTCGGTGGTGCGGGGCGCAAGCGCCACCGCGGTCTCGTTCTCCATGCCCGATGCGCGTCGTCGCGCTCGTTCTGATGTGGGACGAGGATACGATAAGCACGATGACACGCGTCACCGTTGCCCGGCCGCCGTCCACTGCGGCGCCGCGACGGGCCGCGGCACGAGCCAGGAGCCACGCCATGCCCGCAGCATCCGCATCGCCATTCGCGCTGCCCGACGACATCATCTACCTCAATGCCGCGGCCAGCGGCCCGCGCCTGCACGCGGTGAACGCGGCCGCCCACGATGCCGTCGACCAGAGCGCGCGCTCGTGGGCCTTCGACATCGAGGCGTGGTTCGACCACATCGAGGCCCTGCGCGCGCTCGCCGCCGACACCCTCGGCACCGAGCCGGCGGGCCTCGCCTTCGTGCCCGCGGCCAGCTACGGCATCGCGGTGGCGGCGCGCAATCTGCCGCTGGGAGCCGACCGCACGGCCGTCCTGCTGGCCGGCGAATACCCCTCCAACCGCAACGCGTGGATGGTGGCGGCAGAGCGCGACGGCGGCGCCTGCATCGACGCCGCCCCGGAGGCCGGCGAGACCTGGACCGACGCGGTGCTGCGCAGCATCGACGACCGTACCGCGGTGGTCTGCGTGCCGCCGGTGTACTGGACCGACGGCGCGCCGCTGGATCTGCACGCCATCGCCCGCGCCGCGCGCGACCGGGGCGCGGCGCTGGTGGTGGATGCCAGCCAGTCGCTGGGCGCGCTGCCCTTCGACTTCGACGGCATCGCGCCGGACTTCGTGGCCAGCGCCGGTCACAAGTGGCTGCTCGGGGCGCTCGGCTTCGGCTGGCTGTGGGCGGCACCGCACTGGCGCGCGCACGGCAGCCCCATCGAGGAGACCTGGCTGGCGCGCGAATACCGCGAGAGCTTCGGCACCGCCTCGCCCGAGCCGCTGCCGCCCTACCGCCCGGGTGCGTCGCGCTTCGACGCCGGCGCCTTCGCGCGGCCGGTGGACGTGGCGATGGCGACGGCCGCCATGCAGCAGCTGTCGGACTGGACCGTGCCCGGCATCCGCGACCGGCTCGCCGCGCTCACCGGCCATCTCGGCGAGCGCCTGTCCGCGCACGGCATGGCGGCGCTGATGCCGGCCGACCACGCCGCGCACATGTGCACGCTGCGCCCGCCCGCGGAGCGCCTCGACGCGGTCGCCGCGGCGGTCGCCGACGCCGGCATCGTGTTCTCGCGCCGCGGCGGTGGCCTGCGCATCGCGCCGCACCTGAACGTGGACCGCGCGCAGCTCGACCGGCTGGTCGACGTGCTGCGCGCGGCCCTCTGAACTAGGCGGCCGCCGGCTGCGCCTCGGCGCTGTAGTCGCGCCCGATGTAGAGGTACATCGCCGGCACCACGTAGAGCGTGAACAGGGTGCCGATGGTCATGCCGGCGGCGATGACGATGCCGATGGCGAAGCGCGCGGCCGCGCCCGGGCCGTCGGCGATGAGCAGCGGGAACATCGCCACCACCAGTGCGGCCGTCGTCATCAGCACCGGACGCAGGCGGATCGACGCCGCCTCCTCGATCGCCTCGCGCTTGGCCAGCCCCTGCTGCTGCAGCTTGTTGGCGAACTCGACGATGAGGATGCCGTGCTTGGAGATCACGCCGATGAGCGTGACCAGGCCGACCTGGGTGTAGATGTTGAGCGTCGCCGGCAGGCTGGTGATCTGCATGCCGTTGGTGATGCCGAAGATGTTGAGCACGAGCAGCGCGCCCGAGATGGACATCGGCACCGTCACCAGCATGATCAGCGGATCGCGGAACGACTCGAACTGCGCCGCCAGCACCAGGTAGATGATGATGAGCGCGAAGGCGAAGGTGGTGAGCATCGCCTGACCTTCCTGCACGTACTGGCGTGAAGTGCCCGAGTAGTCGACCTGGAAGCCGTCCGGCATGACCTCGCGCGCGATGCCCTCGAGCGTCTCCAGCGCCTCGCCCTGCGAGATGTCCGGCCGCGGCACCGCGATGATGGTGTCGGCATTGAGCTGCTGCGCGCGCGTGATCAGTCGCGGCGTCACCTCGTCGCGCAGCGTTGCCACCGTCGACAGCGGGATGAGCTCGCCGTTGCCGGCGCGGATGTGGAAGTCCGCGAGCTGCGACGGGTTCAGGCGGTCGGTGCGCTGCACCTGCTGCACGACGCGGTAGGAACGTCCATCGAGCGCGAAGCGGTTGACCTCGCCGCCGGCCATGAAGGACGCCAGATCGGCGCTGAGCTGCTGCATGTCGATGCCGAGCAGCGCCGCCTTCTCGCGATCGACGTCGACCACTGTCTCGGGCTGATCGACGCGCTGGCGGGATGACACGTAGAAGAACTTGTTGGTCTCCCGCGCGCGCTTGATGACCTCGTCCGAGGTCTCGGACACGATCTCCGGCGACTGCGTCGACTTGAGCACGAACTCCACCGGATAGCCCTGCCCGGGCGTGGGCAGCGGCGGCGGCTGCACTACCGCGGTCCGCAGCGCCGGAACCTGGGAAATCTGGTTGGAGAGCTCGTCGACGATCTGCTTGGTGGTCTTGCCGCGCTCGGTCCACGACGACGCGATCAGGCCGGTGAAGCCGTTCGACCCCTGCGCGGCATCGCCGCCGTTGAGCGTGAAGCCGTGCGCGATCTCCTCGTGCGCGAAGGCGATGCGCTCGGCCTGCTTGGTGGCTTCGTCGAGGTACTCGATGGTGGCGTAGCCGTCGACCTCGTTGATGAGGATGGCGAAACCGTAGTCCTCGGGCGGCGCGAGCTCGGACTGGGTGGTGGTGAACAGGAAGTAGCACGACACCAGCACGATGGCGCCGAACACCGCGATGACGATGCGGGTGTCGAGGGCGCCGTGCAGGCGGCGCTTGTAGCCCTGGCGCCAGCTCTCGAACCTGTCGTCGAGCCAGGCCGCGAGACGGTCGCCGCCCTTGCCGCCGCCACCGCCGTCTTCGCCGTGCGTCCGCTTCAGGATGCGCGCGCACATCATGGGCGTGAGCGTCAGGGCGATGATGCCCGAGATCAGGACCGCCCCGGCCAGCGTGAAGGCGAACTCCGAGAACAGTGTCCCGGTGATGCCGCTGAGGAAGCCGATGGGCGCGAACACGGCGACCAGGGTCAGAGTCATCGCGATCACCGGCCCGACCAGCTCGCGCGCGCCCTTGATGGCGGCCTCGTTCGGCGCCATGCCCTCCTCGATGTGTCGGTGGATGTTCTCCAGCACGATGATGGCGTCGTCCACCACCATGCCGATGGCCAGCACCATCGCCAGCAGGGTCAGCAGATTGAGGCTGTAGCCCATGGCCAGCATCACGAACATCACGCCGACCAGCGACAGCGGCACCGTCACCGCCGGAATCAGCGCGCTGCGCAACGATCCCAGGAACAGGAAGATGACCACGAGCACGATGACCACCGCCTCGATGATGGTCATCAGCACTTCCTCGATGGCGTCGCGGATGTAGATCGTGCTGTCGAAGCCGATCTCGCCCTCCATCCCCTCCGGCATGCGGTCGAAGATGTCCGGGAGTCGTTCGCGCACGCCGTCGACGACATCGAGCACGTTGGCTTCGGGGCGCACCTCGATGCCGATGAAGATCGCGCTCTCGCCGTCCCAGCGCGCCGATGCGTCGTAGCGCTCGGCACCGAGCTCGACCTCCGCGATGTCGGCGAGTCGGACGATGTCATCGCCGCGCGCACTGACCACCAGCTCCCGGAAGGCCGCAGCGCTCTGCAGGTCGGTGTTCGATGCCAGACCGATGCGGACGTAGCTGCCCTTGGTCTCGCCCACCGCCGACAGGACGTTCTGGCTGCGCAGCGCGGCCATCACCTCGGCCGCGGTGAGATCGTGCGCCGCGAGCTCGTCGGGCTTGAGCCAGACCCGCATGGCATAGGGCTGACCGCCGATCAGCATGGCGCTCTCCAGGCCCGGAATGCTGGCCAGCTCCGGCTGCACCTCGCGGATGATGTAGTCCGCGATCTGGGTGTTGTTGAGCACCTCGGAGTAGAACGAGACGTACATCGAGGCCGTGCCGCCGCTCTCGGCGATCTGCACGATGGGATCCTCGGCGGCCTCGGGAAGCTGATTGCGCAGCTTGTCGACCTTGGTGGAGATCTCGGTGAGGGCCTCGTTGGGGTCCTTGTCGATCTCCAGGTAGGCCGTGATCGTGGCCTGCCCCTGCTGACTCGACGAGCTCAGGAAGTCGATGCCGTCGGCGGTGGCGATCTCGCGCTCCAGCGGCCGCGTGACGAAGCCGGCGACGAGCTCGGCATCGGCGCCCGGGTACGGCACCGTCACGCTGAGCTGCGCGTTCTGGATCTCGGGGTACTCGCGCACGGTGAGATCGAACCCGGCCCGGATGCCCAGCAGCAGGATGACCAGGCTGAGCACGCTCGCCAGTACCGGTCGGCGAATGAAGATGTCGGTGAATTGCATGGGCGGTCGTACGGGTTCGCGTGCGTGGGGGACGGTGCGAGCGCGGGCGGGGGGTTAGCCCCGCGGCACCTCGGGCTCCAGTTCGGCCTCGGGCGCTCCCTCGTCGTTGATGAGGATGGGCTGGCCGTTGCTGAGCTTGAGCAGACCGGTGACGGCGACGCGCTCGCCGGCCTCCAGGCCCTCGCTCACCGCGATGAAGTCGCCGCGGGCCTCGCCGAGCTCGACGAAGCGCTGGCGCACCATGAGATCGGTGTAGGGCGGCATGTTGGGATTGGGCTCGGCCGGTGGCGGCCCCTTGTCCGGGTCCTTCTGCACGATGTAGACGGACGTGCCGTAGGAGCTGTACTGCACGGCCGTGCGCGGCACCACCACCACCTCGCGCGACTCGGGCATCTCGACGCTGACGCGCGCGAACTGGCCGGGGCGCAGCCGGCCGTCGGCATTGGGCAGCGTGGCGCGCACGTCGTAGTTGCGGGTATCGGCATTCACGCGCGACTCCAGCGCCGTGATGCGGCCCTCGAAGACCTCGCCGTCGAAGGCGTCGACGCGCACCGTCACCCCGAGCCCGGGCTCGACGCGAGCGAGCGTGTCCTCGGGCAGCGAGAAGTCGACCTCGATCGGGTTCACCGATTCGAGCGCCACGACGGGCGAGCCGGCGGCCACGAACTGGCCGAGGCTGACCCGGCGGATGCCGAGCTTGCCGTCGAAGGGCGCCTTGATGCGCTTCTGCTCCAGCAGCGCCTGCTGCGCCGCCACCGCGGCGCGCGCCACGCCGGCCTGGCTCTCGGCCTCGTCGAGCTCGGCGCGCGAGATCGACTCCAGCTCGAACAGGCGCTTGCGCCGCTTGAGCGTGACCGCGGCGAGCTCGGCATCCGCCTTCAGGCGCTGCAGCTCGGCGGCTTCGGTCGCCGAGTCGAGCTCCACCAGCAGATCGCCCTTGCTGACCTCGTCGCCGGATTCGAAGTGGATGGCGGTAACGATGCCGGCCACCTCGTTGGCGACATCGGTGCCGTTGACCGCGCGCAGGCTGCCCACGGCATTGATCTTCGAACGCCACGTCATGGTCTGCGCGTCCGAGGCGGCGATGGTGGCGGGCGGCGTCGGCATGTTCTCGAGGAAGTCGACCATCGCCAGACGGCCGAACTCCTTCATGCCGAAGATGCCGCCGAATACCACGCCCGCGATGACGAGCATGATGATCATTCGCTTGGTGGTCGATCGCTTGGTGGTCATGACGGATCCTTCGGTGCGTCGGTTGCGGCGGCGGGTTCGGAGTGGCGCAGCAGCGCGTCGATCTGGCGGAAGTCGCCGCGGTCGATCTCGCCGACCGACTGCTTGAGCGCCAGCACGCTGTTGAGAAGCTGATAGCGGGTGCTGTTGAGGTCGCGCCGTGCCTGCGCCACCCGGGAGGTGGCGTCGAGCACGTCGGTGATGGTGCGGGTGCCGGCCTCGTAGCCGTTGCGCGTGGCCTGCTCGGCGGCCCGCGCCGACTCGAGTGCGCGCGCGAAGGCGCGCACCTCGGTGCGCGCCGAGGAGACGGCACGATAGCGCTCGCTCACCAGTCGGCGGGTCTCGCCTTCGAGGCGGGCGACTTCGGCTTCGGCAGCGCGCAACCGGGCCGCGGCCTCGCGCTCGCGGGCGGCCAGGGTGCCGCCGTTGTAGAGCGGCATCACCAGCTCGATACCGATGGATTCGTCCTCGACGCGCTGGCCGAACACGAAGTCGCTGCTGTCATCGATGCCGGCGCGCGCCACCAGGTCCAGCTCGGGCATGCGCGCCGCCTTGCTGCTGCGCACGTCGGCGCGCGTCACCGAGAGCTCGGCACGCGCCTGGGCGAGCGCCGGATTGCGTGCCTCGGCGGCCTCCACCCACGCAGTCAGCGATTCCGGCTCGAGTTCGGGAAACTGCAGCGTGTCGCCCAGCTGCGGCAGCTGCTCGGGGCGACGGCCCGTGGTCTCTTCGAGCGCGTCGAGCGCATTTTCCAGCGCGCGTTCGGCGGTCAGCAGCTGCGCCTGCGCCAGATCGTGCCGCGACTGCGCCTCGACCAGGTCGGTACGCGGAATGAGCTCCACTTCGTAGCGATCCTGCGCGTCCTTGTAGGCCGCCTCCACCGCGCGTGCCTCGTTGCGGCGCTGGCGCACCGCGTCCTCGGCGTCGAGCACGGTGAAGAAGCGCGACGCCACGCGCACCAGCAGCGCCTGCGAACGCTCGCGCAGGCCCTCGTCGGCGAGTGCTTCATAGGCTTCCGCGCGATCGCCGCGTGCCGTCCAGTCGAGACGGAACAGCGCCTGCCGGGCCTCGATCTGCGCGCCCCAGGCGGTATAGGTGTCGGAGGTGGTGCCGAAGACGCCGTCGGAATCGGTGCGCTGGTAGGCGCCGGATCCGGATACTTGCAGCTGCGGCAGCCGGCTGCCGATGTCCTGGGCGCCCGCCTCGCGCTCGGCCTCGGCCTGTGCGATCGAGGCCCGCACCGCGGGATCGTGCTGCACGGCGGCCTCGACCGCCTCGGTGAGGGTCATTGCCGGCGCCGACGCCGGCGCCGTCAGCGCCAGCACCGCGGTAGCGAGCAGCGCGCGGCGGGCGCCGCGCCTAGTGGTGGTCACACAGGTCATGAAAAACCTCGGTCTTGATGCGCGCGATCAGGGCGCGCAGGGCGGCCTTGTCGAGCGTGCTGACGCGCGGCTCCCAGCCGTAGCCGTTGAGCAGGGCCTGGAAGTGCTGACACATGAGCGGATAGGGCTCGTGTACATCGAAGTCGGCGAGCAGTCCCTCGGCATGGACGAGATCGTGCGTGCCCAGCGCCATCGCCCACAGACCGGTCGAGAGCTCGGTCGGCGCCATGTCGCCGATATCCAGATCACCGCGCGCAACCGCTTCCTCGATGATCCCCACGACAATCTCGGACAGTGGCGCGTTGGCCTCCATCAATGCCTCGCGGCGCGCCGCCGAGGTGCTGCCCCAGACCGCCTCGCAGAATACGTACTGCGCTATGCGGAAATATTGCGGATTCCGGCGCACGAAGACCATGTCGGCGACTGCCAGCGCCATGATGCGGTCGCGTGGTGCCGCGTCCCAATCGCGCACACGGGCGAACAGTGCACCGTGCTCGCGGACGCCCTCGGTGGTCAGCGCCAGCAGCAGATCCTCCTTGGACGCGAAGTGCTGATAGAGGGTCCCGACCGCATACTCCGCGGCCTCGGCGATGCGCGTCATCTGCAACGGCAGCAGGCCGTTCTCCTCGATGAGCCGCCGGGCCGCATCCAGGAAGAGCTGCTCGCGCTCGGCGAACTGCCGCTGGCGACGTTCCTTAGTGCCCACGCGCTGGCCTGACTCCGTTCATGAATCAGATTATGAACCGGATTCATGCGACTGTCAAAGCGTCAACGGACGTCTGTCCGGCAACAGACGCATCTCGTCGCCGTCTCCGGCATACGCGCTTCTCCTGGCGGCTTCCGCCTGCTACATTGGTACGCTCCGCCCCCGCGCCACCGTCGGCCGTGCCATGAGCGAAGGCAGCCGCGACAATGATGATTTCGACATGCTGCGCAGCAGCATCGTCACGCGTTTCCGCGACCAGCTCCGGACCGCGGTCGACGGCGCCCTGCGGGCGGCCGACGATGTGCTCTTCGACTGGGCCTACACGCAGAGCCTCAAGAGCAAGACCACGCAGGACTGCATCGACCTGATGCGCATGCTGCGCCTGCGGCGCGAGAGCTTCGTGGAGACCTTCATGGAGCACTTCGACCGCGGCAGCGCACCGCCCGACGACGCGGCGGTCGCCGGAGGCGAGCTCGAGCTGGCACTGAAGGCGGACGATCAGCAGGAGCTGGAGTTCGCGGTGCAGAACTTCGTCTCCACCGTCACCAACCACTCGGAGGCGCTGCACGGCGACCTCATGCTGCGCCTCGCCGCCCTGGACACCGGAGACGGCAGCGGCGATACCCCGGACCAGCGCGGTCTGCGCTGGCGGATCTCGACCGAGCACGTGGCGCAGACCTTCCGCGAGGCCGCCGCCACGCTCGAGCTCGACGCCGGCATGCAGGTCATCCTGTTCAAGCTCTTCGAACGCTGCGCCACGCCCGCCCTGAGCGCAGGCTACGCACTCATCGAGCGGGATCTCGCCGCGGCGGGCGTGGCCGCGCCGCAACCGAGCGCCACCGCGACCCCGCCCCCCGGGGACACCGCCGCCGACGGCGGCTTCGCGGGCATGGCGAACGATGCCGCCGCGCAGTCGGGCCAGCAGGCGACGTCCGCCACCTACGGCATGGACGCCGGGCAGGTGTCGCACCACTTCGCGCAGCAGCTCATGGGGGCGCCGGTGCCCGGTGGCAGCGCCGGCGGTATTCCGGCCGGTGCCTACAGCTGGGCCGGACAGGGCGGCGGCACCGCACCCGGGGCTGGCGGTCAGGGCGCGGGTCGCAGCAGCAGCGGCATGTCGGGCGCCTACTTCCAGTCCGCGCAGCAGTTCGCCGATCTGCACACCCAGCGCCTCGATCAGATGCTGGGCGGCTACGCGGCGATGGCGCCATCCCCGGAGCGGGCCCGCGACATCCTGCAGCCGCTGATCATGCCGCTGATGCGACTGAGCGCTGCGCAACCGGAGCTGCTGTCCGATTCCGGGCACCGCATCCGCTCGCTGCTCGATCAGGTGGTGGCGGAGGGCGCCTCGCCGACCCGCGACGCCCAGACCACGCGCATCCTCGAGGAGCTTCAGGACGTCATCGGCCGGCTCGCCGAATCGGTGCAACTGCCGCGGGACTTCTCCCGCCAGCAACGGCGCCTGCCGGACGAGGAGCAGGTTGCCAACTCGCTCGCCGAAAGCCGGCGCGCGCGCTCGCAGCGCGCGGTGGAGCGGGCGCGGCGCTTCGCCGGCGCGGAAGTGGATGCGCTGCTCGACCAGCGCACGCTGATCGAGGGCGGCAACGCCTGGCTGCGTACCGTGATGGTGCCCTACCTGGCGTGGGCCTGGATCAGCAAGGGCGAGCGCTCGCGCACCGTACGCGACGCGCGCGACATGCTGAGTGCGCTGGCGGACGGCATCGATCCCGCCAGCGCGGTCGACGCCCGCGATGCCTTCGAATCGCTGGTCGAGCGCAGCGCCCGCACGCTGCACGCCGCCGGCGCGCGCCTTCCCGCACTCAATCGCATCATGGTGCGCTACCGCCAGCTCCACGCTGCCGCCTGCGAGGCCGCGGTCTCGCTCGACGAGCTGCTCGGCGACCAGCGATTCCAGGACCGCGAAGCGCCGCCGCCCGAACGCGCGGCGGAGAGCGGGCAGGAGGCCGAGGCGCCCGCGGCCGATACCGCCCCGCGCCAACCCGACATCACCGAAACCGCCGAGGGCAGCGCGCGCACCGCGCTGCCCGAGAGCACCGACAGCTGGCTGTCGGCGCAGCTGCGCGTCGGCGACTGGTGGCGCATCGGCATCGATGCCGACGCGCGGCCGCTGTTCGCGCGTGTGGAAAGCAGCGCCCACCCGGGTCAGGACGTGCACTTCTCGGCGATCGACAACGACGGCGGCATAGAGCGCTTCGCCTGGCACGAGCTGCGCGACTCCGTGCTGTCGGGCCGCTCGCGACCGCTGCACCCGCCGCCCGGCTTCTCGGCCTACATCCGCGCGCAGGCAGCCTGAACGGCACGCTGTCACGGAACGGACACCGGCTGCCGTGACAATCGCGCGCCGACCCCGGACCGCCTCCGACCCCGCCATGATCCGTTTCCTCGTCGCGCCGCTCGCAGCGCTGGCACTGGCAGCCTGTGGCAGCGCCGATACCACTCCCGACGATGCCGCCGGCCGCGACGGCGTCTGGATGAAGGGCGATCTGCACCTGCACTCGCACCACAGCCGGGACGCGCTGGACAACCCCATGGCCGACCTGGTCGACATCGCCGAGGCACGCGGCATGGACTTCTTCGTGGTGACCGATCACGACAACCACGTCGACGGGGTCATCGCCACCTGGGACGACCCCGACTACCGCTCCGAGCAGATGATCCTGCTCTACGGATCGGAGTTCACCACGGCCAAGGGGCATGCCAATACGCTGTCGGCCACGCGCTACGACCATCGCGCGCTCTACGCGCTGCGCGATGCCGGCGGCCCTGCGCTGGCCGCCAGGGCGGACGAGCTGGGGGTGCACCTGTCGGCGAACCATCCCACCAACTCGGATCCGTGGCTGTTCGGCTACGACGGCATCGTCGACTCGCTGGAGGTATGGAATGCGCTGTACGCATTCCCCAGCGACAATCGGGCCAACCTGGATCTCTGGGACAGCCTCATGGAAGCCGGCCTGCGCATGCCGGCGCGCGGCGGCAGCGACTGTCACCACCAGCAGGGCATCCAGCCGCTGGGACTCAATATCGGCACCCCCACCACCTGGGTCTATGCGGCGGAACGCAGCGCCGAGGCCGTCATCGAGGCCATCGCGCGCGGCCGTGCCAGCATCAGCTACGCCCCGGGCGCCGAGCGCCTGATCCTGGACGCGGACACCGACGGCGACGGCACCTTCGAGACGCTGATGGGCGACAACGCCGTCGCCACCGGCGAGTCGGTGCGCTTCCGGGTGCGCATCGACGGCTTCCGCGCACTGGCCGGCTACACGCTCGACATCGTGCACAACGGCGCGGTCGTGGACACCCTGCGACCGAGCGCACCGGAAACCTTCTTCACCTACGCCCCGGAACCCGGCGCACGTCACTACTACCGCGTCGAGCTCAACGGCAGCACGCCCGAGGCCGAGACCCTGCCCGCGCAGGCCATCGGCTTCTACGGCCGCAAGGTGGCGTTGAGCAATCCGGTCCATTTCGGCTTCGCGGACTGAATGGCGCAGCAAAACCCGTTCGCCGCACCACCGGGGCGCCGGAAAGCCCCACGACAGGGCGCGCTGCACCACCCGCGGTTAGTGGTTTTTTGCGATGCCCAGCGCGATCGGATGGTGTCATCGTTGCGTCACGTTAAATTCCAATGAATGCGACCCAACCGGTTTCCGGCGTCGCGGAGAGGCAATGATCACGATGCGATTCATCACGGCCGCAACGGCGCTGGCCCTGGTTTCCCTCCTTTCAGCCTGCGGCGGCAGCGAAGCTCCCGACGGCAACCCCTCGGCCCCCGGCAGCGGTGGCGACGCCGACGGGCGGGAATTCCTCATCGAGCCTGGCCCCGATGCCACCAACGAGGCGCTCGAGGCCTTCATCAGCGCGCGCCCCGGCGACACGGTGCGCTTCGACTGCGGCTACTTCGATATCCGCGCCACGCTCCTGCTGACGCAGACCGAGGGCGTGACCATCAAGGGCTGCGGCATGGACGAGACCGTGCTGTCGTTCCGCAACAGCAACGGCGTCGAGGGCCTGCTGATCGACGAAGTCCGTGGCGTGGTCATCGAGGACATGACCGTCGCCGATACCGCCGGCAACGGCGTCGAGATGCGCAACGTCGATCACGGCACCGTGCGTGGCGTGCGCGCCTTCTGGTCGTCCAACGGCGGGCGCGAATCGCCCGACCCGGTGAGTGCCGACAACTACGCCGGTGCCGATACGCCGCTGCACGTGGCGTGCACCGACCCGGCCACCCAGGATCCGGATTCGGCGCTGATCAACGGCCCCAACGCCGACATCGACTCCCCGGACTACACGGTCAGCGACCGGGCCGGCCGCTACGGCATCTACCCGGTGAAGTCGCAGAACATCCTCATCGAGGACACCGAGTCCATCGGCGCCTCGGACGCCGGCATCTACGTCGGCCAGACCTCGACCGCGATCATCCGCAACTCGCGTGCGGCCTACAACGTCTTCGGCTTCGAGATCGAGAACGTCCGCCACGGCGAGTACGCCTACAACCTCGCGGAGTGCAACACCGGCGGCTTCCTGATCTACGATCTGGACAACCTGACGCAGTACGGCGAGCGCACGATCATGCATCACAACGTCGCGCGCATGAACAACACCTACAACTTCACGTCGGGTGGCTTCGTGGCGAACGTGCCGCAGGGCAGCGGCATGATCACGCTGGCCTACGACCGCATCGACGTCTACGACAACGAGTTCATCGACAACGAGACCGGCGGCATCATCCACGCCAGCTACGAGCTCTTCCCGGAGGGCGCCGGCCGGCCGACCGACAAGAAGATCGACTTCTACACCGAGGGCATGCGGATCTACCGCAACAAGTTCCGCAACAACGGCAACGGCATCAAGCTGCCCAAGCTCAACGATCTCACCAGCCTGGACATCGCCAAGTTCCTGCCCGCGATCGTCGGTCTCAAGACCGCCACCGGCTGCCTGCTCAATCCGGGCACCTGTCCGCGCGGCGCCGGCCAGCTGGGCCTGCGTGGCGCGCACATCGTCTGGGACGGTCTGCTGCCCGAGTACAACCCGGACTGTCCCTACCCGGTCGATGCCGACGGCAACCCGCTGCCCGAGGAGCCCAACTTCCCGGGCAAGCCGCGGCACACCAACGAGGAGCCGCAGCCGTCGTGCCACTACAACGGCTACAAGTTCGACACCGACCTGCCGGACAATCCGCGCAAGACGCCGATCTTCTTCTCGTCGTGCATCGATGACGACAACGATTTCGGCAGCGACAGCCTGACCTACACCAACTTCCACGGCACCAAGGGCCTGGAGGCGCTGCTGGCGTTGATCGGCAGCACGCCGCTGCAGGATCTGCTCAACCTCGGGAACATCCTGCAGGGCCTGCCGCAGTTCGCGGCCAGCCTCGACATGAGCCCGCATGACTGCGTCGCCGAGTTCGGCGAGAACCTCGCGCCCATCGAGCCGGTGGTGATCCCGCCCTTCGAGCCCAGCGGCGAGCTCGACCCGGCACCGACGCCCGAGGAAGTGGCTGCGCTCTGCGAGCGCGGCGTCGCCTCCGGCGAGGTCAACTTCGCGGCCGCCGAGGTCAACTGCCCGAGCCTGGACCAGTACCATCTGTTCCAGGATCCGGAGGATCCGACCAGCGAGCCCAACGGACGCAGCTTCCCGTTCGTGCTCAATACCAAGCTGTTCTCGGACTACGCGGTGAAGTACCGCGTGGCCTTCCTGCCGCCCGGCACGCAGGCCACCTATCTGGCGCCCGGCAACACCCAGCCCAGCGGCACCATCGTGTTTCCCACCGGCACCATCATCGCGAAGACCTTCTCGTTCCTCGACAACGGTGACGAGACCGCCATCGAGACGCGCCTGATCATCAAGCGCCAGAACGACAACGGCTCGGTGCGCTGGGAGGGTCTGCCCTACATCTGGAAGACCGATGACGAGGGCCATCGCTACGCCGAGCTGCAGATGCGCGGCCAGAACGACATCGCCGCCAGCTGGAACTACCGCGATGCCGACAGCGGCGAGCTGCTGCAGGGGTCGACCGACCACTACAGCGTGCCAACCGCCAACCAGTGCCTGTCCTGCCACGCCAACCGCGATCTCGAGGGTGGCTCGGCGCCGATCGGCCCCAAGGTCCGCAACCTCAATCGCGCGTACGCCTCCGAGTCGTCGCTGGTGACCGACCAAAGCCGCCATCCCATTGCCGGCAGCAACCAGATCGCCTGGCTGTGCGACAACGGCTACCTGGCAGGCTGCCCGGACGATCTCGGCGTCGACCCGCTGAGCGGCGTCGCCACCAACCTCGAGCGCCTGCCGCACTTCAACGTGCCGGGCGACTCCGGCTACCCGGCCGGCTCCGACTCCGATGTCGAGGCGCGCACGCGCGCCTGGCTCGAGGTCAACTGCCAGCACTGCCACAACCCGCGCGGCTTCGCTTCCAACACCGGCTACTACCTCGACGTGTTCCGCCCGACCAACGTCAGCTACGGCATCTGCAAGGGACCGACCGCGACCGGCTCGGAAGGAAGCGGCGGTCGCACGGTGGACGTCAAGCCCGGTGATGCCGACGGCTCGATCCTCGCCTACCGCATCAGCCCCGAGGCCGACACGCCCGCCGCGCAGATGCCGCCGATCGCGCGCAGCGTCGTGCCGGCGGAAGCACACGCACTGGTGGTCGACTGGATCAACAACGTCGTTGTCGCCGACGAGGAGCGTTATCCCGGCTCCACGAGCTGCGCCGGCAACTGATTCCGGGGGGAGCCAACGAAAAGCCCGGTCAGGCGAAAGCCTGGCCGGGCTTCTTCGTTTCCGTAGTCTGGCGCGCCTGGCAGGACTTGAACCTGCGACCTTCGGCTTCGGAGGGCATGCACGCTGTGTATTGTTATCCCACACTATGCGACAGAATGCAACATAAATGTATGAATTACATACATTAGATCGATGGCAGAGCCGGATAGCGTTCTAGACATAGAGGTCCTTTTCGGTCTATATGTAACGCTTGACATACATTTTTAAAAATCTCTCGCATGAACATATGCACGCTTTGTTGGCTCTCCAGGGGCGGAGACAGCCCCCCGCGCGCGGCCGAATAAGTTGGGCAGCCCCATGGAGCAGGCCCTACCCATTCCCGCACCGCCTGACCGAAAGCATGTGAGCCACGTCCTGCAAGGGCTCGCCGAGCTCGCAGAGCTGTCGGAGACATTGGAGGAGGTGCCCGACGGGCTGACGCGCCAACTACGCACCCTGCGCGCAGCGGTCGCCAACGAAGAAGCTCTAGGACCCGCCACCGCTTCACCGACATATCAGGGCTATAAATCCACATACCCCGAGTACGCTGCACTTGGAACGCCTGCACCGCATTGCGATTCCGATCATGGCTATCGCATGGCGCAGGTCGCTTTAGTAGCGTCTCTAGCAATACGACCAGAAATGGCTGCCAACGAGGCCTTCCTCGACAGTCGCAGAATGGCCGGACTCGCCTGCCGCCGAGCCGCACGCAACGAGAAGCTGAGAGAGCGAATTGATCAATCCGCTGAGCAGACGCAGAGTCTGCGCACGTTCGGCGAGAGGCTGCGCGAACAGGCACAGGCCTACAGACTCGCCCACCCCATCGATGCAGAGGTGCCGAGGCATCTCGATGCAATCGCTCGGCTTATCGAATACGCATGCGAGACGAAACTCCCGGCGAGCCGCCGACGCGGCGCACCGCACGATCGACAGACTAGACGCACAGACCCTGATGACGACACGCAGATCGACGCAGAACTCCTCGTCGACCGCCGCGACGCCATGCTCATCGAAGCACGAAAAGCCGCGGGAGCTGCTCCAACCGGGGAAGCCGCAGGCAACCGCCAAGGAAGCGTTACGCTCGATCGCCGCCGCGATAGCCGCGGCGAGTCGCCGAAACAGCGATACCTGCGGGCGGCCTACCTCAGCCGCTCAATAACCACTCGCAACCAGCATCTACCAGCAGCCAGTGACCGCCTCCAGCTGCATGACTTGCAGGTTCTGTTCGAATGGTTGCGTTCTCCTTCAGGCAGGAAGGGGCTAGCCGCGGCCCAGGAGCGGGAAGTCAAGGAGTTGGTGGCCATGAGCCTTCTCTTCGGCGCTTCAACCGACACACTTCTGACCACCAGGATCGCGGCGACCGAAACCGAAATTGAAGCCTCCGAGCCCGGCATCCCCTGGCTCGTGCTGCAAGGACGCTATCTCACCGTTCGCCGACCTCGATTGCCCGATGCCTTCATCCCGGCCGCATCGGAATCACAGCTCTACGAGCCCGTCGGCGATTGGCAGATCTGGCCGATCATCGAGACATTTCCGGGGCTCGACAGCGTGATGGCACGCGCTCGAGAGCAGCCCGGTGGGCACGCCTTTGCCGGCAGCGCGCAACAGTGGCGGAGCGTGGCGCAGCCCGCACTGAATGCGCTCAATTCGAAGCACCAATCACGGCTTACACTTACCCGGATCGCCGCCTTCCTGCGCCGTTTCGTCGCCGATCTATCAGGTGATGCAGCCGCGGCCACCATGTGCGCACTCGACGGCCTTGGCGACCATTGCTCGGCCCGCCTCTACTACTACGCGCCACCCCATGACGACGTCGTGCTCGCCTATGTAGACGCCATCAACCAGCTTCAGCGGTCTCTCACCCGCGGCCAAATCGTAATAGGCCGCCGCGAGCTGACTACCCCGCCCCCGTGGGAACGTCTGGGGAGCCACGGTTATCCCGAACAAGGCGAGGTCCGGAAGGCAATTGCGGCGCTGGCCGACCAGGTACCGCGGCTCGGCAAGGGGCGCCCGACGGTTAGCCAACTGGTCGAGATCCACAATCAGCTCGTGGCCTATACGGTCACCATGGTTCAGTGGGCCACAGGCGCTCGCGCCGTTCAGGATCCGATCGATATCGCACTGACCGACCTGGAGGATGGCTTGATCGCCCTTTCCGACAAGGATGGGGACCGCTACGCCGAGACGCGCATCGCCTGGCTGCCCGACGTGGCTCGGAAGCAGCTGCAGGCGTACGCCATCCACAGGGGACAGCTCGCCGCACACAAAGCATTCGAGCCATTGGTCCGATCCGCGCCGAGCTGGTTGTTCTTCATTGTTGACGGCAAGGCATCGCTCGTCACGCCAGCACTCCTGACAGAGATCCGTGGCGCAGCCTACCCTTTCCGCGGCAACGTTCAGCGCCACTATCTGCGTACGGAGTTGGCTGAACGACGCACCTCGGGCCAGCTTATCGACGCATTGCTCGGCCATGGCGCCTTCGGAGAGGCTGCATACGGTTCTTACTCGTGTTTCTCGCCGAGGGACCTCAAGACGATCGTGAGCCCGCGCATTGGCGTACACCTTGAGCGGCTAGGCTGGCACGTTGTGCCCGGCCTTCCTTCCCCGCGCAAGCACAGGAAAGGCCGAAGGCGCCTCCTGTTGCCGGCGCCCCCCACCGGCGGCACCAGTGGCATTCGCACCCGGGCGAAGAACCGGGAAAAGGCGGCAGTTGCGCGAGAAAGACGCAAGAGAGAAATACTCGAGGTCGTCCGAAGCTGCATCTGGCGCCACGCCAAGACGCTTTCGAGCGACGGAGAGTCACCACCTCTCATGCGCTTCGACGCGCTGCAGAAGGTGCTTCCACGATACGACATACCGTGGGAGCGCAGACATCTGAACGTCGTCACAACGCAGATCCTGCAGCACGGCGAGAAACACGAATTATGGAAGGTGGACACGCTTCCACCCCAGGTCGTCCGCCTACCACGCGATCCATCGCCCTTCCGCCCACCCCGCATCGCTAGTAACCGAATCGTCAGCGAGATACATCGCAGGCATCTGGCGCACACCCAGCTGCTCGCCGCTCGCCCCGACGCCGAGGACACTAAATCGGTAAAACGACACTGCCGACTGCGGGCCGGCCAACTCCTCACCTCAGCGATTCTTGATAGCGGCCTTGTCGCGCGCTCCTTTGCAGAAGCATTACCCGCCGCCCTTGCAGATGGCCTCTACGAGTGCGGTGGACGGATCTGGATCGACTTTGCGCATTCACCCGGCAAACCAGATGACCTCTTCGGTGCACCGACATGGATCCGGCGCTGGTTCCCGACGCCGCTAACAGCTTCCCTGCTGTTGCGCTGGCGATTGGATGGCCTCCATTGGCCTGCCGAGAACGGCATGTCGCTCGACGCGATCCTGAAGACGTATTTCGCAGAGCTGGGTGTGCATTACGACGAGCCCGTCGATATCGCGAAAGAACGCGGAAAGAGCAAGCTGGCGCACGTCCGTTTCGACCGCGCCGAGCATCTTCCGGTCGAGACTTCTTCGCCAGTCGCGTTGCTCCTGCAGGGCGGACGCACTTCCCTGTATACGCGCATCCCGAGGCTCCTGGCTGACTTCGCGTCGGACCCGAGCGCTGGCTGTTCGATGAGCGCTCCATCCTGGGCGCGCGTCATTTCAGGGAAGGCCCTGAACACCGACACCACGCCTGCCGAGGCTTCCAAGAGGCGGCGGACGAGGAACGAACCGGACAACACGAGCCGTCCTGGCGATTTCCTGGTTCGCAATGCCGATCAACAGGCCATCTCCAAGCGAATCCTTCGCTGCCTCCGGGGACCCCAGGGATACGTCGACCGACCACGAGCAAGAGGCGAGCTCGAGGCGCTGGTGCCACAACTTGACGCAGAGCAGGAATCCTTGCTGCGACACCTCGCCGAGTGGGCGCTCTGGTGCCTTACAGCGAGGGACATCGGAAATGGCCCGCTCCGGGTTTCCAGCGCCTATCAGTACCTGCGCGCGGTTGCTTCGCCGCTATTGTTGTCCGGAGCGCACCTGAATTCAGATCAGTTGCGAGGAGAAGATGGGTGCGAGGCATTGATTGCCGCGTACGACGAGGCCGTGGAGAGCATCAAGAGCAACCAGGCACGGCAATACGCCTCGCAACGCATTGCCGAATTCCACGTCTTCCTGACAAGGCGATTGGGAACACCGCCTATCAAGTGGCGCGGTTACAGCACCCACACCAAGCAGAAACCCAACGCCAATTTCGTGAGCGAAGCAGAATTTGCGGCCGTGCGTCGCTCGATCGACGCGTCGGGACACGGCGACCGCCGAAGGAAGCTTCTTCATCTTTTGCTCATCCTGGGATATCGACTCGGTCTGAGGCGGGATGAAATCGCAGCGCGCCAGCTCAATTGCCTGCAAGGCTTCCCCTGGCACGCGAACACCAGCCAGTCCTTGCGCCCGCAACTGTGGATTCACGCCGTGCAGCGGGGTTCCATCAAGCGGCGAGCATCCAATCGCAGGTTGCCCCTCGCGCACCTTCTTACGCGGGAAGAGCTCGACCTGCTGCTCGACTGGGCGAAGCTGCGTGCCAGTGAAGTAGGTGATACCCGAACCGGTACGGAACGCCTATTCGCGCCAGCGCCGGGGGCGACCGCCAAGTTGGCTGACAGCGATGGCTTCGCCGAAGTATCCAAGCTCGTTCGCGACGTGACCGGAGACGAGACGCTCGACTTCCACCATCTGCGCCACAGCTTCGTTTCACTGCATACGGCGAGGATGCTTTGGCCGGCGGATGCAACCCCTCTGGGCCAAGAGGAGATAGCTGGCCTGGTTCCACCGGAGAAGCTGGACGGAAGGAAGCTGATTCAAAGCCTCATGCTCAGCGAGACCCTGCCGAGAGCCACGATGTACCAGATTGCCGCATTGGTGGGTCACATCGATCCGCAGGAAACGGTGGGCACGTACTGCCATACCCTGGATCTACTCCTGGAGCGCCATCTGGGTCGGGAAGCGCCCTCTCTGACAGCGCGCCAAGTCGAGCACATAATGGGTAAAAGCGATGGCGCCCAACGAGTCGCGAGGCACCGTAAGAAACAAACGATCAGCGAGGGCGGGACGAAGGAGCCATTCGCGCCCGGCGAGGAAGTCGCCCCCCTTCAGGCTGCGCACCGTGCACTGATCGAGAAGGCGCGCAGGAAGCGGCTATTCCTGCCCCTGTCAGAACTTCGGCCTCTCACTGAGCAGCCGCTTCGCGACGCTGGAAGCGCTACAGAGGACTATCCACCCCTGTTTTCGCTGTACCGCCTGCTACGCCGTGCCGGATTGAAGGAAAGTCTGGAGCAGCGTGCCGAAGCAGCGAACATCCCGATGGGCCTGGCGCAACCGATCCTTCGAGCTGCCCGACGATTCGCGGGGGAGACAACGACCGCGTATCGAGACCCCACGCGACGCCGGAGCCGCGCAACGCGCAAGCGGGACAGCGAAGCCAACGCCGGCATTGACCACCGCCAGCTCCCCGAAACGGCCGGCTTGGCGAGAGCCATTCCGAAGCCGATCAAGGAGCGGAGGGAAGCCGAAGCCGTCTACGCCCGGCTCGTCGAGGCCATGCTGCCCGACGCACAGCTGCTGGAGGACGCCATCGTGGTCTTCAATGCCTCCAGTCGGTCATCGAGCTACTTGGCTCTCAGAACGCCTGCACAGATCGCCAGCTTCGAGCGCGTGCTCCAGGCTGCCGGCGTCGGCCGCGCACGACTGGCAGTGGAGGTTCAGACCATAGGGCACAACGAGACCTCGAAAGTGGCGGCCAAGCGGGCCGCGCAGATGCTGAACCTGAACGGGAAGCAAGTCACCGTTGCAGACCGTCCACGAACGCGCAGAAGCAACGCAGAAGTCGACCAGCTGAACATTCGCGTCCTGCCTACACCCAGCGAGCAAGCCAGGCTGAGGGTCCGCAATCCGAATGCGATGTTGAAAGCCGCCTACGGTTGGCGCACCGGCCTGTTCTATGCATTGGTCTGCTGCACTGCGGGCATAGAGCGCAGCGCGAAAGCGAGTAAACCCTGAGGTAAGGCATCGCAGAGATTGCGACAACCCAGGCTCTCATTAGCCACGTTTAAGGCAGCCGCACCATCGTAATTGGGGATCGCAACGGACCCCGATAGTGACAAGCGCCCCACGTGCCATGATCCTACCCGCAGCCGAATCCCTGATCCGCCAAGCAGACTAGGTTCGTCCCTGCAACCCGCACCAAGGAATGAACCGTCTCGGAGTCATTCTGTCGCGCCGGCGTCTTGACCAGCGGACCGGGGGCATCCAAGGCGATGTGCCCATCGCACATCCAAGCAATGGGCGGACGCGAACGTTATCGGCCTTGCCGGTCATACTGCTGCAGGCGCACCGCCTCGCCCACCTCCCCCGTCACTGAATTCCTATCAGCGCGCTCGGCTTATCAGCCGCCAACTTGGTGGGTTTCGACAGGAATCCTTCGAGCGACGCGCGCCCGCATTCCATGCATCCCGCCACGCCGTACGAGCCGGTGGCTTGAACCCGTTATTCGCCGCTAGTACGCTCACCGAGGACCTTTCGGAAAACCTCCAGAAATGCGGCGAAGACAGGTGGTGCAGGCACTGGGCGGTTTGTTTTCGACCACGACGCTGCCGTCGCTGGGGCTGGCGCGCCTGCCGAATGACCATGAATACGAGTACCCACCCCTCTTCGAGGTATGCGATCACGACGTGCTTCCCCAGATGTGGGGATCACTGCAAAGCGGGGATTTTAGCTCCGCGATCAATCGCTCCAGCGAGATCACTCAGGCGAGCATATATACGACACCTGCTGTTTGGCTGTGTCGCAACAAGTTAAACGCAATCGTGGATTTTGCACCTTCCTGGAGATCCGCTCCGAGGCACGGACCTCTGCGGGACCCGCTCAGCTTCTGCAACGAAACGATCCGGGATTTCTATTGGGCAAAGGACAGGAGCGAGGTGATCGACTCCGGAGTGAAGTCGATCTTCTCGGCAACGAAGTTCGGCGCGGACGAGTTCGGTTCGATCAAGCGGGATCTCTTGAAGAAGGGCGAATCCGTCGACCGCATCCACTACGCATCCGACGATCGGTATGGCGCATTTGCGCGCCTCTACTCCGGCGCTTCGCTTGAGGGCAAGAAACACCTCCTGGAGGCAGCCAGAGAATATTTCACCCAGTACAGGGACCTGCACGGGCAGAAAGAAGCCTTCAAGAAGAACTATGAAAAGAAGGCAATGGAGCGGCAGAAGGAAAAACCCTGGCACAGAAGAATACAGCCCCACCCACAGTCCTATTATTACAAGGGCGGCGGAGAGAATGACCCGAAGGTCATTCGGGCACTTTGATCAGTTGGCGGCCTCTTTCGCAAATCTATTAACCATGACGGCACTTGCGAGAGAGGGCAAAGACGAAGCGGACATTTTTTACAAGACCCTAGAGCCAGCTCTTACAGAATGCTTAGGGCACCGCATGAGAGGACCGCCTTTATATGAAATATAAATAACTAGTGCTGGAACCACGCTCAAATAGTTGCCAGGTGCCAAGTAATTGCGATCAGTTTTTTGAAGATCTCAGGCTAGTCGGTCTGCCAGCAAGCATGGCGTGGTTTGTTCACTTGGCGTAGCTGCTGTATTCATCCGCCTGTTAGCCAGGCGCCATCAGAGATCAATCGTTTGCGCCCAACGGAACGTCCCGCTCTCCATGGGGTAGCCGCGCTGGTTGGTCGCGATGGTCACGCCATTGACCGATGCGACGCAGGAGTGATGGGTGCGTCCGTAGATCCAGAGCCGAACAGTGTCGCTGAGCAGTTGGTCAAAGCGATTGTGGAACGCCGGCGTCAGCGCGTTTCGTCCGTGGTCCGGGTGAATGAGTGACGCATCCGTACTCGGGGCGGTGTGCGTCACGACCACCGTGGGTGGTCCCGGCTGATTGAGCATGGAGGCAAGCCATTGGTAGCTGGCTTGGCAGTACTGGCGTATCTCCACGGGCTTGATTGGGCGGTCACCGACGCGGATGGTCTTGAAGTCGCTAAAGGCCTCCCGCGCTAGGGCCATGGTGGCATCCGGTGCGCCGTTGGCTTCGAAGTCGGTCCACAGGGTGCATCCCAGGAAGCGGACACCAGACAAGCTAATGGCGTCGCGCTCGAGCAGATACACATTCTCCGTTCTACCTGCAACGACGCGCGCCTCTTTCACGAGCTCCGAGAAGTCATGGCCATACTTGTCCACTTTGGAGGCCGCGCGTCTTCGAACATTCCTCAAACGCGAAGTAGCGCGACCTACTCTCCGCGCAAATACTCGACCGGCCCTAGCTCATAAATGGGATGTGAGTGATCCTGGAGCCATCGAGCCAAAGCGCCGTGAGCGACGCCACTCAGGACGAGATAGAGCCATTTACGCCGTTGCTGAATCGCGGAGCGGAGGCTGGCGCAGACCACGTCGGGGTTCGGGCGGTCAGCAATAGCGTCCAACGCGGAGACCACAATGAGGGTCGGGCGATCGGTGATCTCGTGGAGATCATCGAGGTAGTCGGCCCATTGCCACGAGGCAAGCCTGACGACCGCTTCCCCTAGTTCGGCTGCAGTGAGCGCAGCGGCCTGATCCCGCAGCGTGGCCAGCACATCGCACGACGCGGAGGCGTCGATCTGCAGCGTCGTGTAGCCCTCTTCCCTTGCCTGCTCACACAGAGCCTGCTCGGCCTGTTGGCATGCCTTGGGGGCTCCCCGAAGTACCAGGGGCGACATGGCCCCTGTCGAGAGCCGCCAAAGACGCCACCGGGCCTCATCGGTGAGGTGGTCGTTGAGGGCGGGCACTTGGTTCAATGCCCCCTTCGCAAGCTGTTGATGTCGTCCATGCGGTGCTTTCCGGTCGCTACTCGGCGCAGCGCGTTGCTTCAGTCATGAGGTGCTGCGCCCATTCTGGCGTCGATTCGCCACGGTTCACGAGCAAGCACCGCCCCCGCAAGTGCAGCAGGATTCGAGGCTTCGGAACACCCTCGTGCATCGGTGCGGTGTTGTCGAGAACGCGCACCTCGTGACAGTGCGGCATGAGCTGCGTCAGATTGTGGCGCGACGTCTCCCAGCGCTGACGGACCTTGTCGGCGGGGATCGCATGGCCACCCTTCGCCGCCCGCGCCGCGATGCGCTCGAGATGGGTCTCGACGGAAGCCAGCCCCATGGAAAGGACCCGAACCGATCGCCCCTTCTCCGCTGCGTCGAGCAGCGCATCACGAATCGAGTTGCCGCCGAGCGTGGTCTCGAAGGTGTAGTCGTCGTCCTGCGCGATCGCCCGCTGGAGTTGGCGAAACCCGATCCGCCAGGCCTCACCGTTGGCCGCCTCCTCCCCGATCCCGGGATCACCGGCCATCAACTGGCGGGTGATCTCATCGGGGTTGCAGTAGTCGCCACCGGCCTGGCGGATGTACGCGCCGATGATCGAGCTCTTGCCGGCGCCGTTGACGCCTGCAATGACGGTGATCACGTTGGTACCTCGGTATCGCCGGGGCGGTGATGGCGGCCGAGGTCCTCTTCGGTTGCCTCGAAGACGGCGTCAGCGGCCACTCGCGAGGCCGGTGCCGCAATGCGCGCATAGAGCGCGTCGAAGGCCGTTTCGCTTGAGGTGCTGTTCGCTGCGCTTGCTTCCCGGTCAGAGGGGGTGGGCGGGGAGAACGCTGATGGCTGTCTCTTTCGTGGCATGACGGCTCCCTTGATGGATCCACTTCATCGCATTCTTGCCGCCGCCGGGAATTACGCAAGCCCGTTAAGCGGACCGATTCACCCCCTTTCGGGAAAGGGCTGCGCGGGCACAAGAGACAGCTAGCGTGCTGCTGGCGGCACCACCGGCGCGACAGCTACGTGAGTGCTGGCGGCGCTCATCCGGCATAGCCCGGCAATTAACAGGAGCCCCATCTATGCCACCGGACCGAGAGGTTGGTGGTCTGCGTGCGATTGAGATCCTCTGGACCCCACGCTCACCCGGTCCGGCTGTGTAGCCCTCCCATACGCGTCACAGGCGCAATCGCCAAGTCGCAGAAATATCGGGGAATTCAGGTCGCTTGCATATTCTGGAACCGGGTGTGAACTGGATGCGCGTGAATTCGCACGCCATGCATTCATCAACCAAGGAACATCAATGTCTGCGACTACGAGCATCAAACGGCCGGGCTTCATGGAAGAGACCGCCGCCACGGACACTAGCGGATACCTCGTTGGCATCGTGATGGAAGCGGACGGGGGCGAAAGCTCCGCCGGACTTCTGGAAGCCCACGACGAGGCGGCTCAGGAGTACGGGGCAGAGCCTGGACGAGAGGCTGCTGCCTCCGAAGCCGCAAACACCGCCGGGAGGACTGCTCATGAGTGAGCGCATCAACCCGGCCGAACACATGGGGGTCTATCTCGACTTTACGGAGGACGACATTGAGAACGCCGCCCGCATAAACGGCCAGCTCGCGCTGATCGGGTTGCCGCAGCTGACGCTGACGGAACTGGATGAGCTTCTCGGCTGCGTTTCCGCGGAGAAGCTCGCCCGCCATCTTCGGAACGCCCCGCACTGTCAGGCATCGAGGGACTGGCTCGAGGAGGCCTGGAAGTGGCTCCCTGACCAGCCGCACTACCAGTGCGCCAAGCCCGGAACACTCGGCGGGTTTCCGTTCAATGCGTGCTACATCTGCAACACGGGCAAGCGACCAGAGGGTTGGGAATGACAGGGATACTGATCGCGGTCGGCGGAATTTTTCGCCTTGGCGCTAGGTATGCAAACCGAGGAGGTTGTTCACGGGAAGGCAGAGCCGGCTGACGGGTGGTTGATAGTTCAAGCTGGCATGAGGGCGGTGCCAGTTGTAGTGATGCAGCCAGTACGGCAGATGGGTTGCGCGTTGGTCGGAGTGTGCGTAGGAGCGGGCATAGGCCCACTCGCGTAACGCAGTCTGGATCAGCCGCTCGGCCTTGCCGTTGGTCCGCGGTCGACAGGCCTTCGTGCGGCGATGCCGGATGCCCAGGCGTCGGCAGGCCTTGGCAAAGGCCCGCGAGCGATAGCAGGCGCCGTTGTCGGTCAACGCGCGGCGGATCGGCACACCCAGGCCGCGGTAGTAGTGCACAGCTGCAATCAGGGCGCGCCAGGCGCTGGCGCCGGTTTCGTCCGGTTTGATCGTCGCCCAGCTCACACGGCTGTGGTCGTCGATGGCGATATGCACATAGTCCCAGCCCGCCCGATACGAGCGTCCTGCCTGACGGTCGCCGGTCACGCGATGCCCCGGGCGCCAGAACCGGCCGAGTTTCTTGATGTCCAGATGCAGCAGATCGCCGGGCGCGTCGTGCTCATAGCGCGTGACCGGCGGTACGGGATCCAGTGCCGACAGCCGGTTCAGTCCAGCGCGCCGAAGCACGCGCGCCACCGTGGCAGTAGAGATTCCGAGCTCGCCGCTGATCTCGCGACAAAATACGCCGCTCGCGCCGCAAGGTCACGATCCGCTCTCGGGTGGCCTCGGACAGGCGATGCGGGCAACGCCGCGGCCGTGAGCTGCGTTCCAGAAGCCCGGGCCAACCTTCCTCCTTATACCGACGCAGCCACTTGTACGCGGTACGGGCGCTCACGCCCGCCGCATGGGCGGCCTCGACCGGTCGAAGGCCGTGTTCGACGATGTGACGTACCAACAGGGCTCGACCGTGAGCGGTCAGACGCGCATTCTTGTGCGTGTTCATCCGGGTTGCTCCTTAGGCTGACGGGCCTTGACACCCATCAGCTTCGGGCCAGCGGCCCCGGATGAACAGCCATCAACATGCCCGATTGACGCCCTATGGTCGAGCCCTTTTGGTTCGGCGGATGCTGGAAGAGGGGCTTCGGACTGAGGAAGCGGCGCAGGCAGCGGGTGTGAGTGTGCGCACTGCCTACAAGTGGCGCCGCCGCTACCTGGACGAAGGCGAAGCGGGGTTGAGCGATC
>NZ_JAGLEJ010000029.1 GCF_023145115.1 Algiphilus sp. | reverse complement strand
TTGCACTTGGTCTTTGAGTCTAAGCCATCCCATATGGATTTTCTAATATCAGCGCTTTTCGACTTATCACTACACTCCAAACCCAGATCATCAAGCAGCCTCTTGAGCTCGGTATGCTTTTTGAGCAGTAGATCCTGGCACTCGGGGTTAACTGGGTGCATAGCGCGGATAAGTACTTTCGGCTTCCCGGCATTCACGTACCGCTTAACCACCTTGAGCGTTCCATTTTCGGTTAGTAGATACTCGCCACGAAGGGTCGTTTTGTTTGTGGCATCGATCACGATTTCGCCGGGGAGATCCGAGAATTCGACCCCTATCTCGATCTCAGTTCGACCTTCGGCAAGTTCGGTTTTGTTGATGTCGTCCTTGTCGAGCTTTACGCACCCCTTCCCATCGTTAAAAAAGATGTCTAAGGCTTCGAGGATCGTAGACTTCCCGATGTCGTTCGGCCCCACGAATACGCAAAGGTTCGGTATCGGAATCTCGATCCTTTCATTATACCCTCTAAATCCCGCCACGGTAATTGATTCAATCTTCATCTTGGAGTCTCGACAAATCCTACATGGGTTCGCGATCGATCTAACGCCTGAACTTAGGTGCGTTTGAGGCGAAGCCCGCTTTTGCGGCAGCAAAAGTGGCTGGCGGGTCAAACTTCATCTGGAGCGATTTTTTATGCGAATCCTTCACGTTCCGCCCACCCTGTAATCTGAGCAAGAACTTCAAGTACCGGACGGCCTGTGACCATAAACCGGGAGCCTTCCCGCCAGATACTGTAATTAAATGCTCCCACATCTTTCGCTTTAACCGAATAATACTGATTTTCTTGCTCTTCATGTCGGTCATCCATGATCAAGATTCGAGTTGGTGACAACGGGAAACTGACAATCACGTCCGGCGTGCCTACTCCAAATTTTTGCTGGGTTTGATGTTGAAGCGCGACAGGTCTGTCCGAGGTGATGAAATGGCTTTCCTCTGTAACTACAACTGACCATCTCTTCTTCAAGAGCATATTCGCAAGATATGCAGACTCTGAACGAATAGTCTCAACAAAGAAGCGATGGTGATCATCGTCGTTCCATTCGGTGTAGGAGTGCCAATTGGATGTATCTACCTTGTGCTCCACGCCGCCAAGAATGATCCTGTCAACGTCGGGCGTTCCATCGGGCCTTTTGGGAAGAGCATCAGCACTTTCCACTAGTTTTCGGTGGATTGATTTAACCAACTTCACGTTGTCGGGGTGACGAACATGTGTTGTTGCAATAAATAATGCGAGACCCTTGCGAATTGGTTCCCAGGACAAATCGACCATGTCGTGAGCAACGGCGCGCCAAGTTGGGGCCAACAGGGATTCAATTTCTTGAAGCCGGTCATCGGTATACCAGCTTCGGCTTCCGGATATTTCTTTCGGAGAGTACAAGTAGCGTTTGGCACAAATGTTACGAATGCTTGTTAGCTTCTCTTCGCCATCTTGATCCCGCTTGGAAAATATCCAGGCCTGGGGTGTATCGGACTCCATCGTTTCAGGAGTAGAAAATTCTCGAAGGTAGAATTGGGGCACCCAATGCTGATTGACCGCCTTACTCACATTTGGCCTCAATACGCATAACGGTAATTAGGTCGGACGCATCATTATTCAATCATAATGCGCGCTTTATAAATCCACGAGAATCTGGGTCACCGTTGGCGCACGAGTTCTTTTGGAAATTGAAATAAGCGACACTAGGGCAACAGGGCGCGCCGCAAGTCTGAATGTCCACTTCGGGCTGAAAGCAGCCGGCAGCTCCCAAGGGTCCGCGTCCTGACACAGGTCATCGCCCAGCAAGGTCCTGCTCGCTACGCTACCGGCTCGTACATGCGGATGGAAGCGCCATGAGCCGGCAGGACATTGAGCAGGTGATTGCGGATGCGCCGTTCTTCGACGGGCTGGGCACCGATGCGGTGACGTTCCTGGCATCGTGCGCGCGGCGCGCGACTTTCTCGGACCAGGAGGCGGTGTTCACGCACGGTGCGCCGGCGGATGCGTTCTATCTGTTGCTTTCGGGCGGCATCACGGTGGAGATCGGTGCGATATCGGGGCCGCCTTTGATGCTGGAGGAGCTTGCGGCGGGTTCGGTGCTCGGGTGGTCGTGGCTGATTCCGCCGTATCGGTGGCATTTCCAGGCACGCGCGGTGGCGCCGACCGAGGTGCTGGCCTTCGACGGGGCGGCGGTGCGCCAGCACTGCGAGGATGATCCGAAGTTCGGGCTGGCGCTGTTCAAGCGCTTCTCGGGCCTGATGTCGGAGCGCATGGAGCATGCCCGGCGGACGATGATGGAGAGCTGGAACCCGCCCGGCTTCGCGTAGGTCTGCCTGCACATGCCCGAAGCCGGGTGATCGCGGCTGCCGGTGTGCGCTGGGTCACGCCGGGGTGTCGCCGATGGTGTGTCCGACCCTGGATGCCGTCGCTGCCGTGTGCCGCACGTGGCACTCTCGTGGCCTGGCTGGCGGCTCGCCGGTCGCGGCGCAGTGGATCGCTCCGGCGGATTGCGGCAGGCGCGTGATCCATTCGGCCCGCGGCAGCGTATAGCCTTCCGACTTCCGAAACGAGAACGCATTCACCCATGGATCTGATCGATGCCTGCGAACTGGGCTGGATTCCCGACGCGCTTGCCCGCACCGGCATGCGCCGGCTCATCACGCGCCGGCTTGCCGACGAGGCCAACCAGGATGGCGAGGTGCGCGTCGAGCGCATGCACGCCTTCGTCCAGGAGCTGCGCGCGTCGCCCATCGCCATCAACACCGGCGATGCCAACGCCCAGCACTACGAGGTGCCGGCGCAGTTCTTCCATCAGCATCTGGGGCCGCGGCTGAAGTATTCCTGCTGCCTGTACCCCACCGGCAGCGAGGATCTGGCGCAGGCCGAGGAGGCCATGCTGCGGCTCTACGCCGAGCGTGCCGGCGTGGCCGAGGGGCAGCGCATTCTCGACCTGGGCTGCGGCTGGGGCTCGCTGGGGCTGTGGGTGGCCGAGCACTATCCGGGCGCGCAGGTGGTGGGCCTGTCGAACTCGGTTGGTCAGCGCGAGTGGATCATGGCGCAGGCGGCGGCGCGCGGTCTGGACAACCTGACCATCGTCACCGGTGACATCACGGAGTTCGACTTCCCGGCGGACGGCGTCGAGGCGGGCTTCGACCGCATCATCTCCATCGAGATGTTCGAGCACATGAAGAACTACGGCGCGCTGCTGGCCAAGCTCGCCGGCTGGCTGCGCGATGCCGACAGCCGCCTGTTCGTGCACATCTTCGCGCACAAGCTGCTGGCCTATCACTTCGAGGACCGCTCGCGCGACGACTGGATGACGCGCTACTTCTTCAGCGGCGGCACCATGCCGTCGGAGAACCTCTTCCTGCACTTCCAGGACGACCTGAAGGTGGTCCGGCAGTGGTGGGTCAGCGGTCAGCACTACGAGCGCACGGCGAATCAGTGGCTGGCCGGCATGGACGGCAACCGCGACGCCATCCTGGCCACCTTCCGCGATTCCGACTACCGCGCCGAGCCGGAGATCTGGTTCCAGCGCTGGCGCATGTTCTACATGGCGGTGGCCGAGCTGTTCGGCATGGACCACGGCAACGAGTGGGGCGTTGCCCACTATCTGTTCGCCCCCCGGAGCTGAGGTATCCGCGTTTTGCGATTCACCCTGGTACTGCTGGCCGTGCTCATGGCCGGCTGCGTCGAGAGCCGCTGGGACGGCGAGCCCAGCGACCATTTCGACGGGCGGCATTTCCACAACGAGGAGCCCTTCGAAGAGGGGCTGGCCGATCTGGTGCGCTTCTTCCTGTCGCGCGAGCCGGGGACGTGGCAGCGCGAGCTGGAGCCCATCGACACGCCGCCACCCCCGCGCCGGGTGGACAGCGGCACCCTGCGCATGACGGTCATCGGCCATGCCACGGTGCTGGTGCAGGCCGACGGCGTGAACCTTCTGACCGATCCCATCTGGTCCGATCGCGCGTCGCCGCTGTCGTGGGCGGGGCCGCACCGCTACCGGCCGCCGGGGCTGGCGTTCGAGGATCTGCCGCCCATTGACGTCGTGGTCATCAGCCACAACCACTACGATCATCTCGACCTGCCCACCCTGCGGCGGCTGGACGCCGAGCACGATCCCACCTTCATCGTGCCCGCGGGCGATCAGGTGATCCTGCGCGAGAACGGCATCACGCCGGTGGTGCCGCGCGACTGGGGGCAGGGCTGGGAGATGCCCAACGGCTGCCGGCTGACGGCGG
This sequence comes from Algiphilus sp., assembly GCF_023145115.1. NCBI lineage: Bacteria > Pseudomonadati > Pseudomonadota > Gammaproteobacteria > Nevskiales > Algiphilaceae > Algiphilus > Algiphilus sp. The sequence goes on along the minus strand of NZ_JAGLEJ010000029.1, from coordinate 60,596 downwards.
TGCAGGTGCGGCACTGGTCGGGCCGCCGCATCCTGCCCTCGGACCGCAATCTCAGCCTGTGGACCGGCTACGTCATGGATACCGACGGCGGGCCGCTCTACTTTGCCGGCGACACCGGCTACGAGTCGCACTTCACCGAGACCCGTCGCGCGCACGGGCCGCTCCGGGCGGCGCTGCTGCCCATCGGCGCCTATCGGCCGCGCTGGCTGACCGAGTACCAGCACCTGTCGCCCGGCGACGCGGTGCAGGCGCACCTGGACCTGCAGTCGCCGTTCAGCGTCGGCATCCATCATGGTACTTTCAAGCTCGCGAATGACGACATGAACGAGGCGGCCGACACGCTGGACGAGCGAACCGCGGAGCGCGGACTGGCGCCCGACGTTTTCCCGCCCGGCCGGGAAGGCACGACCTACCCGGTTCCCCCACTACCAGAGGCAACTCCATGCAGCTCGCAAGGCATCTCCTGATGGCCGCCGGCCTTTTCTCCGGCGTGGCCGCCGCCGCCGACGAACCGGTGGTCTTCTACGGCTACGCCTACGACGGCGAAAGCGGCGAGTACCTCTACACCGAACGCCACGAGCAGGTGCTCAAGGACGGGCGCTGGCAGAAGGGCAGCATCGTCTACTACGACACCGAGGGCGAGGAGCTCGGCCGCAAGGAGATGGACTTCTCGGTCAATCCCTACATCCCCGCCTACACGCTCGAGCTGGCGTCCGGCTATCGCGAGGGCATCCGCGATGTCGACGGCGAGACCGCCACGCTGTGGCGCCGGAAGGTGGACGAGGACGAGGGCACCGAGGTGATCGATGTCGAGGAGGAGATGGCGGCCGACTCCGGCTTCCACAGCCTCATCTACGACAACCTCGACAGCATTCTCGACGGCGAGACCCGCAAGTTCCGCTTCGCGGTGGCGGGCAATCTCGATGACTACAGCTTCCGCGTGCGCAAGATCGGCGAGGCCACCTTCGAGGGCGAGCCGGCCGCGCGCCTGAAGGTGGAGGCCGCCACCCTGCTGCGCCTCATCGCGCCGTCGCTGGAACTGATCTACGACCCGGAGGACGGCCGGCTGCTGCAGTACCGCGGCCTCAGCAACATCCACGATCCGGCCACCGGCAAGCCCTTCGAGGACGTGCGCATTGCCTACTACAGCACGCCGCCCGAGGACGCCCGCGGCGTGCCGGAGGGCGCGTACGCGGACTAGGGCCGTCCTCGCCGGCGAGACCGCCGCTCAGGCGGCGGCTTCCTCGGCCTCCCAGACGATGCGCCGCCCGCGGTCGGCGGCGGCGGTCTCGATGAGGTTGTCGTAGCGCTTCTCGATCTCGGCGCGCTTGACCTTCATGGTGGGCGTCATCAGGCCGTTGTCGATGCTCCATTCGTCCTCGACCACGATCAGCTTGGCGATGACCTCGTGCGCCTCGAGGTCGGCGTTGACCGCCTCCATGGTCTCGACCAGCGAGCGACCGACGTCCTCGCGCGGCAGCGCGCGCGCGTCGGCCTGCAGCGTGACCAGCATGACCGGCTGCTTGAGGTTCATGCCCACCATGCAGAGCTGGTCGATGTAGGTGTTGCGGGAGAGCGCGCCCTCGATGGGTGCCGGCGCCACGTACTTGCCCTTGAGGGTCTTGAAGATGTCCTTGACCCGCCCGGTGATGTAGAGATAGCCGTCGGCGTCGATGGTGCCCTTGTCGCCGGTGCGCAGCCAGCCGTCCTCGGTGAAGGTCTCGGCGGTCTTCTCGGGCTCCTTGTAGTAGCCCTTCATGACCGCCGGGTGCTTGAACAGGATCTCGCCCTCCTCGGAGAGCTTCATCTGCGCACCCGGCATGGCCTTGCCCACCGAGCCGATGCGGTTGGCGCCGGGCCGGTTGGTGGTGGCGTAGATGGCGTTCTCGGTCATGCCATAGCCCTGGAACAGCGGCACCCCGAGCTTCTCGAACCATTCCAGCAGCGGCTTGGGCGTGGGCGCGGCGCCGGCGAAGCACATGCGCGCGTTCTGCAGGCCCATGGCGGTGAGGATCTTGCGCCGGACGATGCCGCGCACGATGGGAATGCTCAGCAGGCGGTCGAGCTTCTTCTGGGGTATCTGCTTGAGCACGCCGGCCTGGATGCGGCCGTAGACCAGCGGCACGCCGAAGAAGCGGGTGGGGGCGACTTCGGCCAGCTGGGAGCCGAGCTTGTCGATGTGCTCCAGGAAGTAGACCTGGGCGCCGAAGTAGATGCTGGACAGTTCCACCGCGCCGCGCTCGAAGGCGTGCGCGAGCGGCAGGTAGGAGAAGAAGCGTTCCTCGCCCTGCGGCGGTAGCGCCTCCATGAGGCCGCGCGCCGCGAAGATCATGTTCCCGTAGGTGGTCATGACGCCCTTCGGATTGCCGGTGGTGCCGGAGGTGTAGACCAGCGTCAGCAGCTCGTCGTCATCGGGCGTGCGGTGCTCCTGCTTGGGCGCGTTGGCGGCGATGAGGTCGTTCCAGTCGAGCTCCTGCGCCGGGACGTCGTCGTAGGGCATGCGGATCATGCGGATGCCGTCCGGGACGGCGCCCAGGAACTCGTCCATGTCCATCATCGGCCCCAGGAACAGCGCCTTGCAGGCGCAGTGCTCGAGGATGTACGTGGTGTGCGCGGGGGCCTGCTTCGGGTAGAGGCCCACCGACACCATCTCGGCCATGGCGATTGCCAGATCGGCGAGGAACCAGTGCGCGGTGTTGCGGCCGGTGATCGCCACCGACGAGCCCTTCTCCAGGCCCATGCCCTGGAGGGCCGCGGCCATGCGGCGCACCTGGTCGGCGGCCTCGCCCCAGGTGATCGGCTGCCATTCGCCGTTCACGGGCTGGAAGAGCCACGGGGTGTCGGGCCGCTCGGCCGCCCAGTGGAAAAGCATGTCCAGCGGGGTCTTCTGTTGGGTCATCCGTCTTCCTTGATTGCTTTGCGTTTGGCCCTGTCGCGCAAGGATACTAGCCGAACGGGCGGCGGGACTCCGGCATCCGGGCGCCGTACCATGCCGCAATAGACAAAAGGGAGACAGCAATGAGACTGCGCTATCTGTTCCTGGCGCTGGTGCTTGCGGGCATCGCCTACCTCGCGCTCTGGCCGGTGCCCATCGATCCGGTCGCGTGGGAGCCCCTGGACCCGCCCTCGACGGAGAGCGGGGCGCACGCCTACAACGAGCATCTGCGCGGTGTCGAGCGTCTCGCCGAGGGCGTGGGGCACGGCCCCGAGGCCATCGACATCGATGATCAGGGGCGCCTCTACACGGCCTTCGAGGACGGCCGCGTCATGCGCTTCGATGCCGACGGCACCGACGGCAAGCTGCTCGCCACCACCCGCGGCCGCCCGCTCGGCCTGGATGTGATGGCGGACGGATCGTTGATCGTCGCCGACGCCATCGAGGGCCTGCTGCGGGTCTCGGACGGCTACGCCTACACGCTGTCGGTGACCGCCGACGGCACGCCCTACCGCTTCGTCGACGATGTGGTGGTCAACGCCGACGAGACCGTTGCCTATTTCACCGATGCCTCGTCCAAGTTCGGCATCCACGAGACCATGGCCAACGCCTTCGAGCACACCCCGCACGGGCGGGTACTGGCCTACGATCTGGAAACCGACCGCGTGCGCGTGCTGGCGGAGGATCTGTACTTTCCCAACGGCATCACGCTGGGGCCGGACGAGCAGTACCTGCTGTTCAACGAGACCACGCGCTACCAGATCAAGCGCCACTGGCTGAAGGGCGAGCGTGCCGGCGAGACCGAGGTGCTGGTCGAGAACCTCCCGGGCTTTCCCGACAACATCACCTTCAACGGCGAGGACCGCTTCTGGGTCGCGCTCTACGCGCCGCGCAATCCCACGCTCGACGCCCTCATGCCGTATCCCTTCCTGCGCAAGGTGGCGTATCGGCTGCCCGAAGCGGTGCAGCCGCTGCCCGAGCTGCACGGCTACGTGCTCGCGATCAGCCCGGAGGGCGAGCTGCTCGCCGATCTGCAGTACGCCGGCGAGGGCGCCTACGGCCCGATCACCAGCGCCATCGAGCACGACGGCGCGCTCTATCTCGGCTCGCTGAGCGCGCCGGCGATCGGGCGCATCGCGCTCGATGCGTTGCCCGCGCTGACACCGGAGACGCCGCCCGACGACGCGTCGGCCGCCCCCTCCGGCGCCGAAGCGGATGCCGATGCCGGCCCCGGCGGCGCCGCCGAACCGGAAGTCGGGGCGCCCGAGAGCTCCGGGTCAGCACCCGACGAGGGCCGCTCCGCCGAGACCACGGATGCCGATGCCGCAGCTGACGCCGCAGCCGACGACGCTTCCACTGCCGACGAAACCGAGCTGATGAAGGAACTGCAGCGCGAGCGTGCGGCGCAGCGCGAGGCCGACGATGCCGACGCTGGTGACGATGCAGCCGGCGAAGGCGAAGGTGCGGACGCAGACGCAGACGCGGGCACGGAATAGCAGCCGTCCATGAAAAGGCCCGCCCGGGCACGAGGCCGGGGCGGGCCGGGGCGCAGCGCCTGGATGATCAGGCGCTGGCGGCGAGGCGCGGGCTGTCGGCTTCGGTGTCCTCGAAGCCGGGGGCGATGGTCATGCCCTTGACGCCGAAGAACTCCTCCGGCGAGAACACGTCCACCTGCACGGCCTCGATGCGGGCCGCATAGGCACGCTTGACGAGATCCGCCTCCTGCCCGGTGAGCACGCCCGCGGTCTGCGCCGCATCGGCCTGCGTTTCCGGGACGGCGCGCTCGAGCTTCTTGGCCTTCTGCGCGGCGACGATCTTGTTGATCGCCGGCTGCGCCTCGTAGCCGAGCTTCCAGGCGGACAGCAGGCGGCCGACGCCGGCACTGCCATCGTCCGGCGCGTACACGCCCTTGATGATGCGCTCGTACTGCTCGCCGGGGCGCTGGATGGCCATCGCCACCTTGGTGGTCTCGGTATCCGACGGGCCGCGGCCGAGACTGTTCAGGCGGAGCAGCCAGGAGCCCACGGTGCGCATGTAGAGGCCCAGCACCGGCGCATCGAAGTTGGCATAGATGCCTTCGAAGGCCTGTTGCACTTCCGACAGCGCCATGTTGACCGCGTAGTGCACCACCGGCAGGTCCTCGGACTTGCGGCCTTCGCCCTCGAAGCGGCGCAGCGCCGACAGGGCCAGGAACTGCCAGGCCAGCGCATCGGCGTAGCGACCGGTGAGCTTGCCCTTGGCCTTGAGCTTGCCGCCGATGAAGAACATCGCCAGGTTGGTCAGCAGCGCGTAGCGCGCGGCCGCCCAGCCCAGCTTGCGGTAGTGCCGGGCGGTGGGGCCGGAGACCGGGCTGCCGGCCGACCAGCCGCGCGTGATGCTGCGCACGAAGCTGCGGCCGATGGTGACGAAGAACTGCCCGAACCAGCCCAGCAGGTTGGAGCGGAATGCATCGACGTCGTCATTCTCGACCGCGTTGACCACGTTCTGCGCATACGGATGGCAGCGGGTGGCGCCCTGGCCGAAGATGATGAGGGTGCGCGTCATGATGTTGGCGCCCTCGACGGTGATGCCCACCGGCGCGCCCATGTAGCCGAGGCCGAGGATGTTGTTCGGCCCCTGCATGACACCGGCGCCGGAGAAGACATCCATGCCGTCGGTGGCGCACTGGCGGCTCAGTTCGGTGGTGTAGGCCTTGAGCACGGCCGAGACCACCGGCGGCTGCTCGCCGGCGTCGATCGCCGAGCAGGCGTAGACGCGGGCGCCCTCGCACATGTAGGTGAGGGCGGCGATGCGCGCCACCTTGTCCTCGACGCCTTCCATGCGGCCGATCGGGATGCCGAACTGCTGGCGCACCATCGAGTAGGCGCCGGTGGTCGCCGCCACCGCCTTCATGCCGCCGATGGCGCCTGCCGGCAGCGACACCGCGCGGCCGCCGGCGAGCTGTTCCATCAGCATGCGCCAGCCCTGGCCGGCGTATTCGGTGCCGCCGATGACGTTCTCGGCCGGGACGACCACGTCCTTGCCGAAGATCGGGCCGTTGTAGAAGGCCTCGCCGATGGGCTGATGGTGATCGCCGATCTCGAGACCCTTGGCACCCTTGTGCAGCAGCACCACGGTGATGCCCGGGTTCTCGCCGCGGCCGAGCAGGTTCTCGGGGTCGCGGATGTAGCAGGCCAGCGAGATCAGGTTGGCCACCGGCGCCAGCGTGATGTAGCGCTTGGCGAAGTTCAGCCGGATCTGCGGCGTACCGTCCTCACCCTTGAAGACCTCGCCCTCGGCGGTGATGGATGCCGCGTCGGAACCCGCGGTGGGCTCGGTGAGGCCGAAGCAGGGGACATAGTCGCCCTTGGCCAGCTTGGGCAGGTAGTGATCCTTCTGTGCCTGCGTGCCGTAGTGGTTGATGAGCTCGGCCGCGCCCAGCGAGTTGGGGATGACCACCAGCGTGCTGACCACGCCCGAGTACGGCGAGATCATCGCCATCGCCGAGCTGATCGCCTGCGTGGACATCCCCAGGCCGCCGTACTCCTTCGGGATGAGCATGCCGAAGAAGCCCTTGTCCTTGAGGAACTGCAGGACCTCGGCGGGAATCTGCCGGCTGGTCGCCACCTCGTAGGCGTCGATCATGCGGCAGAGCTCGGTGCAGGGACCGTCCAGGAAGGCCTGCTCTTCCGCGGGGAGCGGCGAGTAGGGTTCGTTGATCATGCGGGCGAAGTCGGGACTTCCGCTGAAGTACTCGCCGTCGACCCACACCGTGCCGGCCTCGAGTGCCATCCGCTCGGTATCCGAGATCTGCGGAAGCATCTTGCGGGCCTGCATCGTCTTCATCAGTTGCTGGAACATGACATTATCCTCTGATAAGACCTAATGGATTGTCGCGCTTTTGTGCGCTGCGTCAAGCGGCGAAGCGCTTCTGTTCAGCCGCCATGCGCTGCAGGCTCTCGGCGGGACGGAAGCGTTCTCCGTAGCGGTCGGCCAGTTCGTGTGCGCGTGCCACGAAGGCTTCCACGCCGTAGGCGTTGATGTATTGCAGCGCACCGCCGTGGAAGGGCGCGAAGCCCCAGCCGAAGATGGACCCGATGTTGGTGTCCGCGACCGAGGTCACCACGTTCTCCTCGAAGCAGCGTGCTGCCTCGTTGGCCTGCGCGAACAGCATGCGCTCGATCATTTCCTTCTGGTCGAGCTGTTCAGCCGCCGTCGGGAAATGCCGGGTGAGCTCGGGCCAGAGCTGCTTGCTGCCCTTCTCGGGATAGTCGTAGAAGCCCTTGCCGGTCTTCTTGCCCTCGCGGTCGAGCTCCTTGACCATCTTCACGATCACCGACTCGGCCGGGTGGCCCTGGTATTCCTTGCCCTCGGCTTCGAAGTCCTTCCGCGTCTGGTCGATGATGTGCATCGACAGGCTCAGTGACACCTCGTCCTGCAGCGCCAGCGGTCCGACCGGCATGCCGGCCTGCAGACCGGCGACCTCGATGGCGCGCGGGTGCTGGCCCTCGGCGAGCAGCGCCAGGCCTTCCATCGGGTAGGTGGCGAACACGCGCGATGTATAGAAGCCGCGCGAGTCGTTGACCACGATCGGCGTCTTCTTGATCTGCTGCACGTAGTCGAAGCCCTTGGCCAGGGTCTCGGGGGAGGTCTTCTCGCCCTTGATGATCTCGACCAGCGGCATCTTGTCCACCGGCGAGAAGAAGTGCAGGCCGATGAACTGCTCGGGTCGCTTGCTGGCAGTGGCGAGGCTGGTGATGGGCAGGGTCGAGGTGTTGGAGGCGAAGGTCGCGCTCTCCGGGATGACGGCCTCGGTCCTGGCGGTGACGTCCGCCTTGATGCCGCGGTCCTCGAACACCGCCTCGATGACCAGGTCGCAGCCTTCCAGATCGTTGAAGTCGGTGGTCGCCTTGATGCGGTCGAGCAGCGCGCTCTTGTCGGTGGGCGTGGCCTTGCCGCGCTTGACCGCCTTGTCCATGAGGCCTTCCGAGTAGGCCTTGCCCTTGTCGGCGGCCTCCTGCTTCATGTCGAGCAGGACGACCTCGATGCCGACCTTGGCCGAGACGTAGGCGATGCCCGCGCCCATCATGCCGGCGCCGAGCACGCCCAGCTTCGCGACCTTGCTGCGCTCGAAGCCGTCCGGGCGCGACTCGCCGCGGTTGATGCTGTTGAGCTGGTACCACAGCGTGCCGATCATGTTCTTCGACTCCGGCGAGATCACGCAGGCGGCGAAGTAGCGCGACTCGACACGGCAGCCGGTCTCGAAGTCGGTGATGCCGCCCTCGAACACGCAGCTCTGGATGTGCTGGATGGCGGGGTAATTGCCCCAGCTCTTGGCCGAGGCCATGCTCGGCGCGATCGCCCACATCTGCACGTTGGCCGGATGCTTGGAGTCGCCGCCGGGCCACTTGAACTTCTTGTCGTCCCACGGCTGGATGGCCTTGGGATTCTCCAGGCACCAGCGCCTGGCGCGCTCCACGAGCTGCTCGCGGTCGGAGACCAGCTCGTTGACGATGCCCTGCTGCTTGGCCTTGGCCGGGTCGAGCTCCTTGCCTTCCAGCATCAGGGGCAGTGACGCCTGGATGCCGATCAGGCGCGGCAGCCGCTGAGTGCCGCCGCCGCCCGGCAGCAGGCCGAGCTTGACCTCGGGCAGGCCGATCTTGATGCGCGGCTCGTCCAGGCAGACGCGGTAGTGGCACGCCAGCGCCAGCTCCAGGCCGCCGCCCAGCGTGGTGCCGTTGAGCGCCGCGGCGACCGGCCGGCCGCAGGTCTCGAGGCGGCGCAGGAAGGCCTTGTATTCCTCGGCGAGCCGGAAGGCGTCGGCCGGGTCGGTGATGGCGTAGACGCCGTCGATGTCGGCGCCGGCCAGGAAGTCCTTCTTGCCGGAGGTGATGACGACGCCCTTGATGTTCTCGTCGCCCTCGATCCTGGCGATGGCTTCCTGGAACGGCCCGGTGAGCTCGTCGTTGAGCACGTTCATGGAACGGCCCGGCATGTCGAGCGTGAGCAGGGCAATGCCGTCGTTGTCGATGTCGAACTGGACACTACTCATGAAACTGGTCTCCCGTCTGGATAGGGTTCCGCGCGGAGCGGAGGGGGCGCGACGATCAGTGCGTGCGCTCGATGATGGTGGCGATGCCCATGCCGCCGCCGACGCACAGCGATGCCATGCCGACGTTCTGGTCGCGGCGCTCGAGCTCGTCGAGCAGGGTGCCGAGGATGATGCAGCCGGTGGCGCCCAGCGGATGGCCCATGGCGATGGCGCCGCCGTTGACGTTGACCTTGCCCAGGTCGACATCGAGATCGCGCGCGGCCTTCATGACCACTGCCGCGAAGGCCTCGTTGATCTCGAGCAGGTCGATGTCGCCGATGTCCATGCCGGCGCGCTTGAGCGCCTTGCGGCAGGCCGGCGCGATGCCGGTGAGCATGATGGTGGGCTCGGAGCCGGTCACGGCCACGGAGCGGATGCGGGCGCGCGGCTTCAGGCCGAGAGCCTCGCCCATCTCCTTGCTGCCGATGAGCATGAGGGCGGCGCCGTCGACGATGCCCGAGCTGTTGCCGGCGTGGTGCACGTGGTTGATGGTCTCGACGGTGGGGTAGCGGCGCTTGGCGGTGCTGTCGAAGCCCATCTCGCCCATCTGCGCGAAACTCGCCTTGAGGTTGCCCAGCGCATCCACGGTCGTGTCGCCGCGGATGGTCTCGTCGCGGTCCAGCACCACCAGCCCGTTGACGTCGCGCACCGGCACGCGGGTGCGCTCGAAGTAGCCGGCCGCCTCGGCGGCGGCGGCACGCTGCTGCGACTGCACGGCGAAGCCGTCGACATCGGCGCGCGAGAAGCCCTCGATGGAGGCGATCAGGTCGGCGCCGATGCCCTGCGGCGCGAAGCCCATCTGCTGGTTGACGCGCGGATCCATGACCATGGCGCCGCCGTCGCTGCCCATCGGCCAGCGGCTCATCGACTCGACGCCGCCGGCCACCACCATGTCCTCCTGCCCGGACATGACCTTCATCGCGGCCAGGTTCACGGATTCGAGGCCCGAGGCGCAGAAGCGCGACTGCGTGACGCCGGCGACCGACTGGTCCCAGCCCGCATAGAGCACGGCGGTGCGCGCGATGTCCGCGCCCTGCTCGCCGACCGGCGTGACGCAGCCGATGACGACGTCATCGACCTTGGCGGTATCGAGGTCGTTGCGGGTGCGCAGTCCGTCCAGCATGTTGCCGAGCAGGTGGACCGGCGTTACCTGGTGCAGGCTGCCGTCCGCCTTGCCCTTGCCGCGCGGGGTGCGCACAGCGTCGAAGATGTAGGCATCGGTCATGGGGGTCTCCGGTAATGGGGATTGTCGAAACGCGGCGCGAGCCATCGGCTGCGGTGCGCCGGGAGGGCACCACACGCCACCGTATGGTCGTTCACGGCATGAAAGCACACCGCGTGGCGGGGCGCAATACGCTGCCGTATGTCGATGCTTGCAGGCCGCATCGGAAGTAAGGACAATTACCGTATGAACGCCGTAGCAGAGCAATCCCTTGCCGGACAGCCGCCGTCCCTGAACGGCCTGAACCTCGAAACCCGCGAACGCATCGAGCAGGCGGTGCTCGAGATCTTCTCTGGGCGCGAATTCCACAAGGTCAGCCTGATCGAGGTCGCGCGCGCGGCCAATGTCTCGCTGCAGACCATCTACAAGTATTACGGCGGCAAGGAGGCGCTGCTCTTCTCCAGCCTGGACGCGCGCCTGTCCGAGCTGGCCGAGCGCATGGTCGACCACCTGCAGGGCATCGAGGACTTCAAGGAGCGGCTGCGCAAGACCTTCTGGGTCAAGCTCGACTACTTCGTGCACAAGCCGCAGGTGGCGCAGCTCATCATGAGCTCGGTCTACGTCAACACCTGGCGCAAGCACGAGCAGTATCACAACCCGCTGCTCTTCGGCACCTTCATGAAGGTGCTCGCCGAGGGGCGCGAGCGCGGCATCCTCAACGACGCCGTCGACGAGAAGATCCTGCTCGACTACATCTTCGGCATCAGCTGGCGGCTGGTGCAGACGCACCTGCACCGGGATCAGGGCAAGGCGCTCACCGACAACGCCAACGTCTATTTCGAGATGCTCTGGCGGGCGATCGCCAAGCCCGAGTAGCCGGGCGCCCCGGCGCGTGCCCGCTCATCCCCGACCCTTCTCCCCCGCGGGGAGAAGGGGCACGGTACGCGCGAACGCCGCGATCAGTGCTCCCGCTCCCCCGGGGAGCGGGTCAGGGTGAGGGGTGCCGGCGCCAGCCGGCGCATCGACCCACGCCGCTACAGCGCGTAGACCGCGTCGAGGTACTTGTTGATCACGCGCGACTCGAACATGGTCGCGCCGGTGTTCGGGTCCTCGAGATAGGGCACCTGGGTGCGCCCGGTCTTCTCGATCATCTCGCGCCGGTTGCGGGATTCGATGGGCGCATCGGGGAAGAAGCGCGTGCGCACCAGCGGCGGCCCCATGTCGCTCATGCGGGCCTTGCCGAAGTTCCTGAGCCGGTAGGGGATCTCGAGCTCGCACAGGCGCTCGCGCACCAGACGCGAATACGGGCTGGACTCGAAGCTGTAGAGCACCAGTGGCCTGGCCGGCTGCCGCGAGGCGCGCGCGCGGATGCCGCCGAGCCCGCGGCTGAGGGTGGCGGCCTGCGAGCCGGCGAGCGCCAGCCGCTGGCGCAGTCCCGAGGAAGGCGCGGCGCCGTTGCCGAAGCGCTCGTAGAGGCGGGCGATGATGTCGGCCGACTCGTAGAGGGGTTCGCCGTCCAGCACCAGGAGGGGGAACTGCTGCCGGCCGCCGACGGCTTCGGCCTCGCGGCGGTGGACCGTGCCGCCCGCCGGGCAGGGCCGGATGTCGGCATCCAGGTCGAGCTCGGTAAGCGCCTCGCGGACCACGCGGCAGAACGGGCAGCCCTCGAACTCGTAGAGCGTCAGGCCGCCGACCGCCTCGGGTTGATGCACGCGCACCATCGTGCCGCGCCAGCCGGCGGCGGTCGACGCGAGCAGTGAAGTGGTCAGGTCGAGCGGGCGCGAGCGCGCCACGCGCGAAAGGCTGCCCGAGGCCGCCACTGCGGCGCGGGAGATCAACGGCGGGGTCTTGGCCATGGAATGACTGCCGGAAGGCGGTTAGGGCCGCACATTATGCGGATTCCCTTCGATCCGGGCCGTGGTTGCCCACACGACGACCGCAAGACGCGAAGAAGGGGGACAGTATATTTAATTCCTCTGCATTGCCGCGCGTAGTCCGCGGCGGCCACGGGGATTAAATATACTGTCCCCTTTCGTGCGCGCGCGATGATGCAGAGAAATTTAGTATACTGTCCCCTCTCGGCGGCGCTTCCAGTGGGCGGTGCGGTCCCCTTGCGTGTCCCGTGCGCGGCGTGCCGGAGCCCCCATGCGCGGTGGTCGCGCGGCGAGGATGCCGGCGCGACTCAGTGCCGGAAGTGCCGCATCCCGGTGAACACCATCGCGATGCCGTGCTCGTCGGCGGCGGTGATGACTTCCTCGTCGCGCATCGAGCCACCGGGCTGGATGATCGCGCGGATGCCGGCGGCGGCAGCGGCGTCGATGCCGTCCCGGAACGGGAAGAAGGCATCCGATGCCATGACCGCGCCCTCGACTGCGAGCTCCTCGTCGGCGGCCTTGATGCCGGCGATGCGCGCCGAGTAGACGCGGCTCATCTGGCCGGCACCGATGCCGATGGTCTGGCCGTCGCGCGCGTAGACGATGGCGTTGGACTTGACGTACTTGGCCACCCGCCAGGCGAACAGCAGGTCGCGCACGGTGTCGGGGTCGGGCTCGCGCTTGCTGGCGGTGCGCAGCTGCCCGGCGTCGATGGCGCCGGCATCGGGCTGCTGCACGAGCAGGCCGCCGGAGACGCTGTGCAGCACCCGCCGGGGCAGCGGCGTCGCCGCCGAGCCGGTGAGCAGCAGCCGCACATTGGGCTTGGCGGCGACGGCCTCGATGGCGGCGTCGTCGGCATCCGGTGCGATCAGCACCTCGACGAACTGGCGCTTGACGATGGTCGCGGCGGTGGCGCCGTCCAGCGTGCGGTTGAAGGCGATGATGCCGCCGAAGGCCGAGGTGGGGTCGGTCTGGAAGGCGGCATCGTAGGCCGCGGCGATGTCGTCGCGCACCGCGACCCCGCAGGGGTTGGCGTGCTTGACGATGACGCAGGCCGCTTCCTCGAACTGGGCGACGCAGCCCATGGCGGCATCGGCGTCGGCGTAGTTGTTGTACGACATCGGCTTGCCCTGCACCAGGCGCGCGGCGCCCAGCGATCCGGGCGCGGCGTCGGCGTCGCGGTAGAACGCGGCGCTCTGGTGCGGGTTCTCGCCGTAGCGCAGGCGGTCGACGCGGTCCCAGCCGGCGACCAGCGATGCGGGGTGTTCCTCGTCGGGATCGCAGGCGCGCTGCATGTACTCGGCGACCGCCGCGTCGTAGCGCGCGGTATGGGCGAAGGCCTTGGTCGCGAGCTGCTGGCGGAGGCGGTCGGGCAGCTTGCCCTGCGACACCGCCGCGATCACGGCATCGTAGTCCGCCGGGTCGACGACCACGGCGACATGGGCGTGGTTCTTGGCGGCGGCGCGGACCATGGCGGGGCCGCCGATGTCGATGTTCTCGACCGCCAGCTCGAAGGTGCAGTCCTCGCGTGCGACGGTCTGCGCGAAGGGGTAGAGGTTGACCACGACGAGATCGATGCCGGTGATGCCGTGCTCTGCCATGACCGCGTCATCGGTGCCGCGCCGGCCGAGGATGCCGCCGTGGATGGTCGGGTGCAGGGTCTTGACGCGCCCGTCCATGATCTCCGGGAAGCCGGTGACGGCGGAGACTTCGGTGACCGGGATGCCGGCTCCGGCGATGGCGCGATGGGTACCGCCCGTGGAGATGAGCTCGACGCCGGCTTCGTGCAGCGCACGCGCGAGGGTGTCGAGGCCGGTCTTGTCGGAGACCGACAGCAGCGCACGCATCGCCGTCATGATGTAGCTGCCATGAGGCCGTGCTGGCGCAGCTTCTTGCGCAGGGTGGCGCGGTTCATGCCCAGCACCGCTGCGGCGCGCGACTGGTTGCCGTCGCAGTGCTGCAGCACCTTCGACAGCAGCGGCGCCTCGATCTGGTTCAGCACCATGCCGTAGAGGTCGCCCGGCGGCGTGTGCCCGTTGAGGTGCTGGAAGTAGTCATCGAGACTCTCGGCAACGTGATCAGCTAGGCACTTGGGCGCGGGCGGTAGCGTATCGGGCATGGCCGGAGGCGGTCTGGGTGGGCGGCTTCGCGCGTCCTCGTCGGCCGGCGGACCGAACATGACGCGGACATGACAGCGGCGCACTATAGCGCCTGCGTCGCGCTCGGACCACCGTGGATTTCCGGGCCGCCGCGTGTCGCGGCGCAGCATTTTCAGCGCCTAATTCGTGCTGCGCCCTGCAAGCCGCGTCCAGCCCTCGTGCCCCTCGCGGGTCCAGTCGATGCCGGGGTAGGCGGCCGCCACGCGGTCGGCCTGACGGTCGAGCAGTCCGGCGAGCACGATGTCGCCGTTCGGGCGCAGCGCCGACAGCAGGGTCGGTGCCAGCGCGATGAGCGGCTCGGCCAGGATGTTGGCCAGCACGACGTCGAAACCCGTGCCGGCATCGAAGGCATCGATGTCACAGCAGTGCAGTGCGTCGGCGACGCCGTTGTTGATGGCGTTCTCGCGGCTGGCGCGCACCGCCTGGGGGTCATTGTCCACCGCCACCGCCTCGCGCGCGCCGAGCTTGAGCGCAGCCACCGCGAGAATGCCCGAGCCGCTGCCGTAGTCGAGCACGCGCTTCCCGGCGAGCGCGGCGCCGTCGAGCCAGCGCAGGCAGAGATCGGTGGTCGGATGGGTGCCGGTACCGAACGCCAGGCCGGGGTCGAGCTTCACCACGACGGCATCGTCGTCGGGGACGTCGCGGTGATGCGGCGTCACCCAGAGCCGCTCGCCGAAACGCATAGCGGTCATGCTGTCGAGGCAGTTGCGTACCCAGTCCGCGTCGGGCACCAGGGCCTCGTCCGGTGTCACGCCGTCGCCGTCCGGCAGCAGCTCGGCGAGGGCGGCACGCGCCGGGTCGAGATCGGCATCGTCGGCGAACAGGCCCTGGACCAGCGCCTCCTGCCACATCGGTGTCTGGCCCGGGCCGGGCTCGAGGATCGCCTCGGCGTCGTCGGTGGGCAGCACGCTGACCGAGACCGCGCCGTTGGCGTCGAGGATCTCCTCGGCGAACTCGGGATGACGCGTCCGCAGGCTGAGCTGACGCCAGGCCATCACTCGGCCCAGCGCTCGATCAGGTGCTGCAGGTAGTGGATGTTGTGGCGTGCCTCGACGAAGCCGGCATCGCTCAGGATCTGCCGATGCAGCGGGATGTTGGTCTTGATGCCCTCGATGACGAGCTCGGACAGCGCGCTCTGCGTGCGCGCGATGGCGATCTCGCGGCTCTCGCCGTGGCAGACGAGCTTGCCGATCATCGAGTCGTAGTAGGGCGGCACGCGGTAGCCGGAATAGATGTGCGAATCCATGCGCACACCGGGCCCGCCGGGTGCGTGATAGGTCGTGATGGCACCCGGCGACGGCACGAAGCTGCGCGGGTCCTCGGCGTTGATGCGGCACTCGATGGCGTGGCCGCGGAACTCGATGTCCTCCTGCCGGAGCGTCAGCGTGCGGCCGGCCGCGACCTCGATCTGCTTCTTGATGAGGTCCACGCCGGTGATCATCTCGGTGACCGGATGCTCCACCTGGATGCGCGTGTTCATCTCGATGAAGTAGAAGTTGCCGTCCTCGTAGAGGAACTCCATGGTGCCGGCGCCGCGATAGCCGAGGCGCTCGCAGGCGGCGATGCACAGCGCGCCGATGCGGTCGCGCTGCTCCTGGGTGATGCCCGGGGCGGGGGCTTCCTCGACCACCTTCTGGTTGCGGCGCTGCATCGAGCAGTCGCGCTCGCCCAGATGGATGGCGTTGCCCTGCTCGTCGGCCAGCACCTGGAACTCGATGTGCCGCGGCGCCTCGAGATACTTCTCGAGGAAGACGGCGCCGTCGCCGAAGGCCGACTGCGCCTCGTAGCGCGCGACGTGGATCGACTCGATCAGCTCCTGCGGGGTGTGGACCACGTGCATGCCGCGGCCGCCGCCGCCGGACACGGCCTTGATCAGCACCGGATAGCCGACCTCGTCGGCGAGCTGCAGACAGGCCTCGTCATCGTCGGGCAGCTCGCCCTTGGAGCCCGGCACGCAGGGCACGCCGGCCGCGATCATCTCCGCCTTGGCGGCGGTCTTGCCGCCCATCAGCCGGATGGTCTCGGCGCGCGGACCGATGAACACGAAGCCCGAGCGCTCGACGCTCTCGGCGAAGTCGGCATTCTCGGAGAGAAAGCCGTAGCCGGGGTGGATGGCGTCGGCCTGGGTGACCTCGGCGGCGCTGATCAGCGCCGCCATCGAGAGGTAGGAATTGGTCGCCTGCGCGGGCCCGATGCACACCGATTCGTCGGCGAGCAGGACGTGCTTCAGGTCGCGGTCGGCCTGCGAGTAGACGGCCACCGTCTTGATGCCGAGCTCGCGGCAGGCGCGCTGGATGCGCAGCGCGATCTCGCCGCGGTTGGCGATGAGGATCTTGTCGAACATGCCGGCGCCGGGGCGATCAGGCGGGCTCGATGACGAACAGCGGCTGGTCGAACTCGACCGGCTCGCCGTTCTCCACCAGGATCTGGCTGACCACGCCGTCGCGGTCCGACTCGATCTGGTTGAGCATCTTCATGGCCTCGATGATGCAGAGCGTCTGGCCGCTCTTCACCGTCTGGCCGACCTCGACGAAGGCCTTCGCGCCCGGCGCCGGCGCGCGGTAGAAGGTGCCCACCATGGGGGCGCGCATGGCGTTGGCCTCGCTGGCAGCGGGTGCCGGAGCCGCGGCCGGTGCGGGCTCGGGCGCCGGGGCCGGAGCCGCCTGCGGCTGCGGATAGGCGGGCGCGGCCTGCGCCGCGACGACGTTGGGGCCCTGGCGGCTGATGCGGACCGATTCCTCGCCCTGCTTGACCTCCAGCTCGGCGATGCCGGAGTGTTCGAGCAGCTCGATGAGCTTCTTGATGGTGCGGATATCCATGGCGTATTTGGGGTCTCGTTGCCGAATGCGTGAGTGGAGTCAGGTCTGGCCGCAGGCCGCGCGCAGGGCCAGCAGGTAGCCGTCCGTGCCCAGGCCGACCAGCACGCCGGCGGCGCCGGCGGCGATCAGCGAGGCGTGGCGGAACGACTCGCGCGCGTGCACATTGCTGATATGGACTTCGTAGTACGGCAGCGGCACTGCGGCGAGGGCGTCGCGCAGCGCGATGCTGGTATGGGTATAGGCGCCGGCGTTGATGACGATGGCGGTGGTGCCGTCGTCGGCGGCGGCGTGGATGCGGTCGACCAGCGCGCCCTCGTGATTGGACTGGAAGGCGTCCAGCTCGGCGCCGAGTGCATCGGCGAGCTCGCTGCACCGGGCGACTACCGCGTCCAGGGTCTCGCTCCCGTACCGCTCGGGCTCGCGGCGGCCGAGCATGTTGAGGTTGGGCCCGTTCAGCAACAGGATGCGGTGCACGAGGGGATGCTCGTCGAGGTTCCCGGCCAGTATAGCCGGAGCGTTCCGCAGAGTGCCAGCCTAGCGCACGTTTAACGCTTTTCGAGCGATTTTCTTACAAATAGGGGGCAAGAATGGCGTCCAATGCAACACGATCGAGCTCGCCGTAGTGCTGTTCGACGACCGTGCCGCTGCGGTCGATCACGACCGTGAAGGGCAGAGCGCCGCGCGTGTCGCCGAGCCGCGCCAGTGCCGGCCCGATCTGTGCCGGGTCGGCGAAGACCGGATAGTTCATGCCTTCCTGCTCGGCGTAGCGGCGCACCGGCTCCGGATCGTCCAGCGCCAGCCCGAGGATCCGCAGCCCGTCGTCGGCCAGATCGGCCTGCGCCTCGATGAGCATCGGGATCTCCTTGCGGCACGGTGGACACCAGGTCGCCCAGAAATTCACTACTACCACCTTGCCGCGGTATTCCGCCAGCGTGTGCGCACGCCCGTCGAGGTCCGACACGGTGAGCGTCGGCGTCGCGGGCGGGGGCTCCGGCTCGAGCCAGACGTAGGCGCCGGCGCCGATCAGCAGACCAGCGATGCCCAGCAGGACGAGGGGGAGCGCGCGCGCCACGCTCAGCGGTCGTCCGGACGCGCTTCGGCCGAGACCCACTGCGCGTAGGCGGCCAGCGCGCGGTCGGTCTCGATCGCGATGCACTCGGGCACGTCGTAGGAATGCAGCGACGGCAGCTCGGATTCGAGCGCGTCGTAGGCCTCGGCGCTGGTCTTGCACACCAGCAGCGCCTCGGGCTCGCGCTCGACACCGCCGTCCCAGCGGAAGACCGACTCCACGTTCGGGACGATGTTGACGCACGCCACCAGCCGGCGTTCGACCAGCGCCTCGGCGAGGTCGGCGGCTTCGGACTCCGATGCGGTGATGAGGACGACCAGCGGGTTGCTCATGCCCCGAGGATAGCAGTGGCCGAGGTGTCGCCACGCGGGCGCATAAGATGGCGGCCCTTCCGTCCCGACCCCGTGGTTCGCCGCCGTGTCCGTTTCCGCCTACCGCCGCGAGCTCGGCCCCTTCCTGGGCACCGCCGCGCCCATCATCGGCGCGCAGCTGTCGTTCATGGGCATGGGCGTGGTCGACACGCTGTTCGCGGGGCACCTCGGCGGGCAGGCGCTGGCGGCGGTGGCGGTGGGCAGCCATGTCTGGATGCCGGCCTTCATGTTCTTCCTCGGCACCCTGATGGCGGTCTCGCCGATCGTCGCGCAGCGCATCGGCGCGGCCGACGATGTCCACGACACCGGCACGCTGCTGCGCGCCATCATGGGGCTGGCGCTGGTGCTGGGCGCGGTGTGGATGGTGTTGCTGTGGACCGCGGGCAGCGCCCTCATCGGCCTCACCGGCCTGCAGCCGGAGACCGCCGCGCTGGCGCGCGCCTATCTGCGCGCCGAGTCGGTGTCGTGCATCGCCTTCGCCGCCGTGTTCGTGCTGCGCTACGGCGTCGAGGGCACCGGCCGTACCGGTCCGGTGCTGTGGATCAGCGTCGGCGGCTTCGCGGTCAATGCGCTGTTCGACTGGCTCTTCATGCTCGGCGTGGGGCCGTTCCCGGCGCTCGGCGCGGTGGGCTGCGGCTGGGCGACGGTGGTGGCGGTGCTGTTCATGCTGGCGTGCTGGCTGGCGCTGTACGCGGGGTGGCGGCCACTGCAGCCGCTGGCGGTGTTCACCGCGCGGGTCGCGACCCGGCACGGCAGGGTGTGGCGCGACACCCTGCGCCTGGGCCTGCCCATTGGCTGCATCCTGCTCGCCGAGGCCGGGCTGTTCTCGGCGGTGATGCTGCTGATGGCCGCCTTCGGCGATGCGGCAGTGGCGGCGCACCAGGTGGCGATCAACTTCGCGGCGCTGGCCTTCATGGTGCCGCTGGGCTTCGGCTTCGCGGCCACGGTGCGCGTCGGTCACGCGGTGGGCGCCGGCGATGCCGTCGAGGCGCAGATGCGCGGGCGGCTCGCGATCGGCGCCGGCTTCGCGTTCTCGCTGGCGTCGGCGACAGTGATGGCGCTTTTCCCGGAGGCCATCGCGCGCCTCTACACCGACGACCGCGAGGTGGTCGCGCTGGCGGCGCGTCTGCTGGGCTTCGCCGCCGCGTTCCAGGTCTTCGACTGTCTGCAGGCCTCCGCGAACGGCGCGCTGCGCGGGCTCAAGGACACGCGCGGTCCGATGCGCATCACCATCGCCGCCTACTGGCTGGTGGGCATGCCGCTGGCGCTGGTGGCCGGCTTCACGCTCGGGCTGGGGCCGACCGGCCTGTGGTGGGGGCTCATCGCCGGTCTTGCCGCGGCGGCCATCGGGCTGGTGCTGCGCTTCGTGCGCGCCGAAGGCGTCAGCCAAAACAACGACTGACATTACCGCCCCGACGCCGTAATCTTCCCGCAACAACAAATACGACGATCGGGAGGAGACGTCGATGCATGGATCGCATTCGGCCGGCCGCGCGGCCGGTCTTGTCGTGGCCGCGGCCTTTCTGCTCAGTGCCTGCGGCGGCTCGGAGCCACCCGCCGAGGGGGCCGGTGGCGGCGCCGGCAGCCGCACCGTGGCGGCCGACTTCCACACCCTGAAGACCCCGCAGCGCGAGACCGGCGAGTTCGACCTGCTCACCGTGTCGACCCTGCCGGACGCGGTCACGGGCGGCGACGTGCTGATGGCGGTGCGCGGCCTCGACGAAGCCGACACGCTGCGCGTGACGCGCAACGGCGCCGATGTCACCGATGCCTTCACGCGCGGTGAGGACGGCGAGTGGACCGGGCTGGTGAGCGGGCTGGCCGAGGGCGTCAACACCATCGCCGCCGAGGCGCGCGGCCCCGCCGGCGTGCGCAGCGCGGCGCTGGAAGTGGACAACCACCCGGTGAGCGGGCCGGTGATCTCGGGGCCGCACCAGGAGCCGTTCTTCTGCCGCAGCGAGGATGCCGGGCTCGGTCCGGCGCTCGACGAGAACTGCAGCTTCGAGCCGAAGGTGCAGTGGTTCGCCCGGCTGGCGACCCAGAACTTCGTCGAGCTGGAGGATCCCCATGGCGGCTATCCGCCCGGCACCATGGGCACGCAGACCGCCGACGGCCGCTCGGTGCCGTGGGTGGTGCGGGTGGAGTCGCGGCCGATCAATCGCGGCATCGCGCGCATTGCGGTGCTGGACGATCCGGCGGCGCGCGGCGCCGATGCGCCCTTCGAGCCGATCAACTGGAGCGGCGGCGTCTACTACGTGTTCGGCGAGTCCTGCGGCGTGGGCTATGCGCAGGGCAGCAGCACGCCGGCCTTCGTGCTGGGCGGCCTGCCCGATGTCACCAATATCAGCTCGGACAATCTGCTGATCACCATCGCCGGCGTTTCGGATCGGCTCGGGCGCGGCGATATCACGGTGCACAACACGCTGTCGGCCTTCGGCAACCACTGCAACCCGATGATCAGCATCGAGACCACGATGATGACCAAGGAGCACATCGTGGAGGCCTACGGGCCGGTGAAGCGCATGGTGGGAACGAACGGCTCCGGTGCGGCCATGCAGCAGTTCAATGCCGCCAACAACGCGCCCGGCCTGATCTCGGCCGGCCTGCCCACCGCCACCTTCGCGGACATTCCGTCGACCGCCATGACGGTTGCCGACTGCGGGCTGCTGGAGGCCTACTACGAACGCAGCGATCTGGGCTGGGCGGCCAACAAGCGCTGGTCGGTGAACGGGCACAACGTGCTCACCGGCACGCCGCTCAACGCCATCTGCACGTCCTGGGGCGATACCTTCCTCGACCGCATCGACCCCACCCGGGGCTGTCCGGTCCCGGACGAGATGCGCTACGACGCGGAGACCAATCCCACCGGCGTGCGATGCACGATCCAGGACGCCAACGTGAACATCTTCGGCACCATGCCGCATCCGGTGCACGGGGCGACGGTGGCGCGCCGGCCGCTCGACAACACCGGCGTGCAGTACGGTCTCGACGCGTTCAACCGCGGCGTCATCAGCTTCGCGGAATTCCTCGATCTCAACCGCAACATCGGCGGCTACGACATCGATGGCCAGTGGCAGCCGGAGCGCATGGTGATGGCTCCGGATGTCGCAGCGCTGACCTATCGCATCGGCGCGGTGATCGGCCGCGGCGCATTGCCGGAGACGCCGTTCATCGATGTCGCGCCCTACCTCGACCTCATTCCGGTCGCCAACATCCACGAAGCGGTGCGGCCGTTCACCGTACGCGGCCGCCTGGAACCGCGCGCCGGCGGCGGCGCCACGCACAGCATCAAGCGTGGTCTGCTGACCCAGCCCGATGTCTACGGCGCCATGGCGCGCTGGCTCGACGCGCTCGACGCCATCGAGTCCGAATCCGGCTATCAGCGCGACCGCGTGCAGGCCGTGGTCGACGCCAAGCCGCCGGTGGCCGGCGACGCGTGCTCCTTCGGCACGATCGGCGGGCGGCTCGATCTGTCGTCTATCGGCCTCAACCTGCCGCTGGGGATCGAGCTGCCGGTGCTGCCCACGCTCGAGCAGATCCTGGGGCTCGACGGCGTGCTGCAGCTGCCTGGCCTGCCACCGCTGACGCTGCGCGTCGACGTGCCCGGCCAGGTCGGTCTCTCGGTCTGCAATATCGCGCTGCCGGTACCGAGCACGCCGCGCATGGTGGCCGGCATGCCGATCAGCGACGATGTCCTCAAGTGCCAGCGCAAGCCGGTGGACGCCGCCGACTACGATGCACCGCTCAGCGGCGAGCAGCTGGCCGCCATTGCCGAGGTCTTCCCCGACGGGGTCTGCGATTACTCGCAGCCGAGTGTCGGGGATGTCGAGCGCAGCATGATCTGGCCGTCGGTGGGCGGCCGCATGCGGGCGCCGGAGCCCTTCGGACTGGAGTGGCGCGCGGCGCGCGCGGAAGCACCGCAGTAATCGCGACTGGTTTTATGGATAGGGCTTTTCATAACCAGAACGGAAGCGCACGCTGGCGACCCCATCAGCAAGGAGGACAGCGATGAGTCTGCAACTCGGCGATACCGCACCCGACTTCACGGCGGAGACCACGCTCGGCGAGATCCGCTTCCACGACTGGCTCGGTGACGGCTGGGGCGTGCTGTTCTCGCACCCCAAGGACTACACGCCGGTCTGCACCACCGAGCTCGGCTACACGGCGCGTCTGAAGGACGAGTTCGCGGCGCGCGGCGTCAAGGTCATCGGCCTGTCGGTCGACGGCATCGAGGACCACCGCGGCTGGCAGAAGGACATCGAGGAAACCCAGTCCTGCTCGGTGGAGTTCCCGATGATCGCGGACCCGGACATGAAGGTGGCCGAGCTTTACGGGATGATCCACCCCAACGCCTCGGACCGCTTCACGGTGCGCAGCGTGTTCATCATCGACCCGAAGAAGAAGGTCCGGCTGACGATGAACTATCCCGCTTCCACCGGCCGCAACTTCAACGAGATCCTGCGCGTGATCGACTCGCTGCAGCTCACCGACGGCCACAAGGTCGCCACGCCGGTGAACTGGCAGCAGGGCGAGGACGTGATCATCGTGCCCGCGGTCAGCAACGAGGACGCGGCCAGGCTGTTCCCGGACGGCTGGAACGAGATCAGGCCCTACCTGCGGACCGTGCCGCAGCCGAAGAAGTAGCGCGTCGCATCCGGGTGCCCCTCTCCCCGAGGGAGAGGGGCTCGGACTCCCTTCTCCCCGCCGGGGAGAAGGGCCGGGGATGAGGGGGGCATGCGGCACGACCGCTACCCGCCAGCCCGCGCCGCGACACCGTCGCCCGCCGCCACCAGATGCGCCGCGATCGCCTGCAGGGTCTCGCGGCAGGCCCCGCGCGTCGTCGGACCGCCGAGACAGACGCGAACGGCCGGGGCGACCGGCGTGCCGACCCGGAAGGCGTCCGACCCCACCACGGCGCAGCCGCGCGCGCGCAGGTCGGCCGCGAAGGCATCGGCATCGGTGCCGGCCGGGAGATGCAGCCAGAAGTGGAAGGCGTCCGGGTGGGTCTCGATGTCGGCGCCGGCCAGGATCTCGGACGCCAGCGTCTGGCGCAGCCGCGATTCCTCGCGGATGGCATCGGTGGCCGCGGTCACCGTGCCGTCATGCAGCCATTGCGTCGCCAGGCGCACCATCAGCGGGACCGGCATCACCATGGTCGTGCGCAGCGCGGCCGCCAGTCGGCTGCGATAGCGCGCCTGCGGCACCACCAGATAGGCGACGCGCAGTCCGGCGCCGATGCACTTGGCGAGCCCGGCGGCATGGAAGCAGAGCTCGGGCGCCAGGGCTGCCAGCGGCGGCGGCCCGTCCGGCACCAGCGGTCGGTAGGGGTCGTCCTCGATGATCGGCACGTTGTAGCGGCGCGCGATGTCGACCAGGGCCATGCGCCGCTCCAGTGACAGCGTCCGGGTGGTCGGGTTCTGCAGCGTCGGGTTGCAGTAGAGCGCGGCCGGCGGCTCGGCGGCGCAGGCCGCGGCGAAGGCTTCGGGGTCGAGGCCTTCGCGGTCGCAGGCGAGACCGGTGAGCTCGATGCCCAGCTGGGCGGCGAGTCCCTTGACGCCGGAATAGGTCACGGCCTCGCAGGCGATACGGTCGCCGGGGCGCGCCAGGGTCAGGAACAGCGCGAGCAGCGTCGCCTGCACGCCGGGGAAGATCAGCACCCGGTCCGCGTCGATGTCGGGGATGGCGTCGCGAAGCCAGTCGGCGCCGGCAGCGCGGTCCTCCGGCGGTCCACCGGCTTCGTCGTAGCGCATCAGTGACCAGAGCGTGCCCGGCTCACGCAGTGCCGCCATGTCGGCCAGCCCGGAACACAGGCGTGCGACCAGCGCGCTGTCCGCGGGTTCGGGCGCCATGTTCATCATCATGTCCGGAAGCCCTTCCGGCCCGGCGCGCCGGACCGCACCGGTGCGGATGCGCTCGCTGACCCGGGTGCCGGTGCCGGGACGGCTGATGATCAGCCCGCGTCGCTGGGCTTCGGTGTAGCCGCGCGCGACGGTGGTGAAGTTGAGGTCGAGTTGCTCCGCCAGCGCACGCACCGTGGGCAGCTTCTGGTGCGCGACCAGACGCCCGCGATCGATGTCCTCGGCGATGGTGTCGGCGATGGCGCGATAGGCCGGCACACCGCTGTCGCCGATGCGCGTACGCCAGTGCCCGAAGTCCAGCGCCATCTCTCCTCCCGACGGTCCCGATGCGCACCGCGATGCGCGAACCCGATGCGCCGCAACGGTGCAGGCGCCCGCTACGGGGGCGCCGTCGCCTGCGTTGCGTTGATTGGCGGCATGCGTGCGTGCGGCGCTACATCCCGGATTACGCAAGAAAAATGCCACGCCAAACAGCATTGTCTCGCGTTGTATGGACCAGCGGGGTGCGTCGTCGCGCCCGAATGGCACATCGGTTGCGCCATGTATTCCGTCGCCACCGGTCCTTCGGGGCGCGCCCCCATCCATTCAGGAGTTGATCATGCCCGCTGTCGAGAAAGCCGCACACCAGAAGGGAGACTTCTTCGTCGACTACGAGGAGAAGGTCTTCGAGGACGTCCAGGCGCAACCCGGCGAGAAGGCGCTGGTGACCTTCCACACCGTCGCCTTCGAGGGGTCCATCGGCCTGGTCAATCTGCTGCAGGCCAAGCGCCTCATGCGCAAGGGCTTCGAGACCAGCGTGCTGCTCTACGGCCCGGGCGTGACCCTGGGCGTGCAGCGCGGCTTTCCGACCATCGGCGACGACGCCTTCCCCGGCCACCAGAACTTCAACAACCAGCTGGCGGCCTTCATGGAGGAGGGCGGCAAGGTCTACGCCTGCCGCTTCGCGCTGCAGGCGCTGTACGGGCACGGCGAGCCCTCGCTGCAGCCGGGCATCCGGCCGATCAACCCGCTCGACGTGCTCGATCTGGTGCTGCTCCACCGGCGCGACAACGCCTTCATCCTCGATACCTGGACGCTGTAGCGACCATGGCCGAGCCGAGCCGCACCGTGCGCGCCGCCGCCGTGCAGCTGTGTCCGGTCCTCGGCGACCGCGCGGCCACCACCGACAGGGTGGTGGCCGCCATCGCCGAGGCTGCCGGCCGCGGCGCGCAGCTGGTGGTGTTCCCCGAGACGGTGGTGCCGAACTACCCGTACTTCTCGTTCATCACGCCGCCGATGGCGATGGGGCCGCCGCACCTGGCGCTCTACGAGCAGGCCGTCACCGTGCCCGGTCCCACCACCGAGGCGGTGGCGGCGGCGGCGCGCGCCCACGCGTGCGTGGTGGTGCTCGGCGTCAACGAGCGCGATCACGGCACGCTCTACAACGCCCAGCTGGTGTTCGATGCCGACGGCACCCTGCTGCTCAAGCGCCGCAAGATCACGCCCACCTACCACGAGCGCATGGTGTGGGGGCAGGGCGACGGCGCCGGGCTGAAGGTGGTGGACTCGGCGGTCGGCCGCATCGGCGCGCTGGCCTGCTGGGAGCACTACAACCCGCTGGCGCGCTATGCGCTCATGGCGCAGCACGAGCAGATCCACTGCAGCCAGTTCCCGGGCTCGCTGGTGGGGCCGATCTTCGCCGAGCAGATGGAAGTGACCATGCGCCACCACGCGCTGGAGTCGGGCTGCTTCGTGGTCAATGCCACCGGCTGGCTGACCGATGAGCAGGTCAACGCCGTTACCGACGATTCCAAGCTGCAGAAGGGGCTCCGGGGCGGCTGCTACACGGCCATCATCTCGCCCGAGGGGCGTCACCTGGCCGAGCCGCTGACCGAGGGCGAGGGCATGGTGGTCGCCGACCTCGACCTCGACCTGATCACCAAGCGCAAGCGGATGATGGATTCGGTGGGCCACTACGCCCGGCCGGAACTGCTGTCGCTGCGCATCGACGACGCGCCCGCGCGCCCGCTGCACATCACCGGCGAGGCGACGCCCGCCGACGACAACCGGAGGTCCCACGATGACGACCCAGACCGATACCAATCGCCGGCTGATCACGGAGCTGCAGTCGCGCGGACTGCGACTGGTTGACGAGTCGGTCGGCGCGCCCAGCCGCCGCGGCGGCGCCGGGCCGTCCGACCACAAGGCGGTCACCGTCGACGGCCAGACCGTGATGGTGCCGGTGCACAGCAGCAGCGCCGCGGTGTCGCCCTTCGAGGCCGGTGCCTCGGGGGCCGACGGCCGTGCCGTGCTCACCCGCGACGGCGTGCGCGTCGGCGACATCAGTTTCCCGACCGCGCCGCGCTTCTACCGGCTGCAGACCCTCGACGGCGTGCCGTACTGGAAGATCGCGCAGCTGCACGGCACCGACGTGCTCGCCACCACCGTACTGCAGACCTGCGTGCGCTACGGGCGGCGCGCGACCTCGTGCCAGTTCTGCGCCATCGGCGAGTCGCTGGCCGCCGGCCGCACCATCAACCGCAAGCTGCCCGAGCAACTCGCCGAGGTCGCGCGGGCGGCGGTGCGGCTCGACGGTGTCCGCCACATGGTGATGACCACCGGCACGCCCAACTTCACCGACCGCGGCGCCGAGCTGCTGTGCGAGTCGGCCTTCGCGGTGCGCGCGGCGGTGGACCTGCCCATCCAGGCGCAGTGCGAGCCGCCCGACGACCCGGCCTGGTTCGCGCGCCTGAAGGCGGCCGGCGTCGACAGCCTGGGCATGCATCTGGAGGCGGTCACGCCCGAGGTGCGGGCGCGCATCATGCCCGGCAAGGCCGAGGTCTCGGTCGAGCAGTACATGGAAGCCTTCGCCGAGGCGGTGTCGGTGTTCGGGCGCGGCCAGGTCAGCACCTACATCCTCGCCGGCCTGGGCGACAGCGCCGACGCCATCCTGGACTGCTGCGAGCGGCTGGTGGCGCTCGGGGTGTATCCCTTCGTGGTGCCCTTCGTGCCGGTGGGCGGCACGCCGCTGGCCGATCACCCGCCACCGGATGCGCACTTCATGCAGTCGATCCTGCAGCCGCTCGGCCGCATGCTCGCCGAGGCCGGCCTGCGCTCGCGCGACATCAAGGCGGGCTGCGGGCGCTGCGGTGCCTGCTCGAGTCTGTCCACCTACGAGGACGACTGATCGTGTTCGACGCACCGCCCTTCCGCTTCCTGCCCGGCGAGTACCGCGTGCGCCGCGCCACCGCCGCCTGGGAGCACGCCGGATGCGCACGGCTGCGGCGCGCGGTGTTCTGCGACGAGCAGGGCATCTTCGACGGCGACGACCGCGACGCCATCGACGCGCACGCCATCCCGCTGGCCGCCATCGCCTGCGTCGCCGGGCAGCCCGAGGTCGTGGTCGGGACGGTGCGCATCCATCGCGATGCCGACGGCATGTGGTGGGGATCGCGCCTGGCCGTGCACGCCGACTACCGGCGCAGCGCCTGGCTGGGCAGCGCGCTGATCCGCTTCGCGGTCGGCCACGCCCACGCGCTCGGCTGCCGCCGCTTCCTGGCGCAGGTGCAGGAGGCCAATGTGCCGTTCTTCGTCGACCTGCACTGGCGCACCCTGCGGCCGACCGTGGTCCGCGGCCGGCCGCACCGCCTGATGGCGGCGGAGCTGGCGCACTATCCACCGTGCCCGCAGCCGGACATCGCGCTCTATCCGGCGGCGCGGGATCGACGGGCCGTGGCGGCATGAGCGCGCTGGCGCGGCACGATGACGATGCCCCGGTGCGACTGGCCGCACTCTGCCGCGAGCTGCGCGCCAGCGCCGGCCTCGGACACAAGCGCGACATCGCCTGGGCGCTGGCCGCGCTCGGCGACGCCGGCCTGCCGGCCGCACCCAACGGCGACGACTGCGCCGCCCTGCCCGACGGCGACGGCTGGCTGCTGTTCGCCATCGAGGGCTTCATCAACGACTTCGTCGCGCGCGAGCCGTGGTTCGCGGGCTGGTGCGGCGTCATGGTCAACTGCTCCGACATCGCCGCCATGGGCGGCCGGCCGATGGCCGTGGTCAACGCGGTGTGGGCCGAGGGCGGCGAGGCCATGGCCCAGGTGCTCGCCGGCATGGCCGCCGCCGCCCGCTGCTACGGCGTGCCGGTGGTCGGCGGCCACAGCAATGCGCGCAGCGAGCGCGGCCAGCTCGCGGTATCGATCCTGGGGCGCGCCGATCATCTGCTCAGCGGCTTTGCCGCGCGGCCCGGCCATCGCCTGATGGTGGCGGTCGACCTCCGAGGCGGCTATCGCGACGGCTTTCCGCACTGGGATGCCGCCACCGCCGCGCCGCCCACGCGGCTGCGCGGCGATCTGGCGCTGCTGCCCGAGCTGGCGCGCGAGGGCCACTGCGTGGCGGCGCGCGACATCAGCCAGGCCGGCGTGCTGGGCTCGCTGATGATGCTGTGCGAGGGCTCCGGTGTCGGCGCGACGGTCGATATCGAGGCCGTTCCGCTGCCCGGGAACGTCGATCGCGCGCGCTGGCTGCTGTCGACCTTTCCCAGCTACGGCTTCCTGATGGCGGTGCCGCCCGAGCGCGAGGCCGAGGTGGCGGTGGCCTTTGCCGGGCGCGACATCGCCTGTGCCGCGGTCGGCGACTTCACGGCCGATCGCGTGCTCACCCTGACCAGCGGCGACGCGCGGCGCACCGCCTGGGACTTCGTGCGCGAGCCGGTCACCGGCTGCCGTGGCGCCGCGATGCCGCCATCAACCCCGGAGCACGTTCATGCCTGAGATGCAGTTCCGCATCCGTCTGCCCGACGACACCACCCTGCAGTGCTATTCGCCGTCCAGCACGATCCGCGATGCGCTCGCGCTCGATCATCCCTATCCGGTGCCCGATTTCGTTGCGCGCAGCCGCGCCGCGCTGGAGCACGCCAGTGCGCGTGTGACCGCGAAGTACGGCTTCGGCTGCGGGCAGGCGCTGCAGCAGATCCGCGTCATCGAGGAGGCAGCCGCCCGCTTCGCGGCCGATCCCGACGCCCGCATCACCGTGGAGGCTTTCGAATGACCGATTACATCGCCGGCGGCCGGCCGCGCACGCCGCTCGAAGTCGCCGTCATCGGCGGCGGCCAGGCCGGCCTGTCGATCAGCTGGTTCCTGACCCGTGCCGGCATCGACCATCGCGTCTTCGAGCGCCACGCACCCGGGCACGAGTGGCGGACCAACCGCTGGGATTCGTTCTGTCTGGTGACGCCCAACTGGCAGTGCCGGCTGCCGGGCTTCCCGTATCCCGGCAACGACCCGCACGGCTTCATGCTGCGCGACGAGATCGTCGCCTACATCGAGACCTACGCCGCCAGCTTCGACCCGCCGCTGCGCACCGGCGTGACGGTGGAGCGCGTGCGGCCGGCCGGCGACGGCTTCGACATCGACACCAGCGAGGGTCCGTACCGCGCCGCCCAGGTGGTTGCGGCGACCGGCGGCTACCATCGCCCGCGCATTCCCCGGCTGGCGCACGCGCTGCCGGAAGGCATCGAGCAGTTGCACTCCTCCGAATATCGTGCGCCCGAGCAGCTGCCGGAAGGCGAGGTCCTGGTCGTGGGCACCGGCCAGTCCGGCTGCCAGATCGCCGAGGACCTGCACCTCGCCGGCCGGCGGGTGCACCTCAGCGTCGGCAGCGCACCGCGCTCGCCGCGCTTCTACCGCGGCCGCGACGTGACCGACTGGCTGACCGACAGCGGCTACTACGCCATCTCCATCGATCGCCATCCGCAGGGCGAGGCGGTACGCGAGAAGACCAACCACTATCTGTCCGGTCGCGGCGGCGGCCGCGAGATCGACCTGCGCGTCTTCGCCACCCAGGGCATGCAGCTCTACGGGCGTCTGCAGGACGTCGAAGGCGGCGCGCTGCGCTTCCGGCCCGATCTCGCCGCGAATCTCGACCGCGCCGATGCCTCGGCCGAGGCCATCAAGCGGACGATCGACGACTACATCGCCGCCAACGGCATCGACGCGCCCACCGAGCCGCCGTATCGCAGGGTCTGGGAACCCGACGCCGAGCCCGCCAGCCTCGACCTCCGGGCCGCCGGCATCACCACGGTGATCTGGTGCACCGGCTTCGATGCCGACTTCGGCTGGCTGCAGGCACCGGTCTTCGACGGTCGCGGCGAACCCGTGCACAAGCGCGGCGTCACGCCGGTGCCGGGCGTCTACTTCCTCGGACTGCCCTGGCTGCACACCTGGGGCTCGGGCCGCTTCTCGGATGTCGGCGACGATGCCGAGCACCTGTTCGCCCACATCCAGGCGCGCGCCCGCACGCGGCAGACGCCGCTGTCGATGTCGGCCTGAGACGCGCTTCGCGCGTTCCCTCATCCGCCGCTTCGCGGCACCTTCTCCCCGATGGGAGAAGGGAACAGGCGCGAGCGCTGGATGTGCCTCGTCCCCTCTCCCCGCCGGGGAGAGGGTCAGGGTGAGGGGCATGGCGCCGCCGAGCGCGCATCAGACTCAGGGCAGCCGCGCCAGTATCTCGGTGCGCAGCTCGCGCATCAGATCGAGTCCGGTCGTGTAGTTGGACAGCCGCAGCAGCAGCACGGCGTAGTACCCGCGATCGTCGTCGAGCCACGGCACAGCGCCGAAGAGCCCCGGCGCCGAAAGCTCGGGACCGGCCGTGCCGGCCTCGGCGAGCTCGGCCGGATCCTCGATCCACAGGCCGAAGCTGTAGCCGGTGGCGGTGACGTTGGGCAGGCGGCCCTGGTTGGTATCGGTCTGCGGCGTGCGCAGCATGCTGTAATCGGCCTCGCCCATGAGGCGGTCGTCGCGGACCAGCAGCGCGCGGAAGAAGGTGCCGAGATCGGCCACCGAGGTCAGGATGCCGCCGGCGATGCGCGGATTGTCCTCGGGCAGATACGGGAGATCGACCTCCAGGGGGGCGGCAATGCGCTCGTCGACCAGCGACTGCCAGGACTGTCCGGTGTAGGCCTCGGCCACGGCGCCGGCAACGTGGTAGCTGCCCGCGCCGTAGGCGAATCGGGTTCCCGGCGTGAAGCGCGTGCCGGCCTCGAGGATCTCGGTGGCGCAGGCCATCAGCGAGGTGCTGCCGTTGAGCTCGCTCTCTACGCAGTCGGGCTGCTGCTCGAGGCCGGAAGTGTGGTTGAGCAGGTGTCGCAGCGTGACTTCCTGTGCTGCCGCGGTATTGCCTGCGGGCGTGCCGTCCAGCCAGCGCGCGATGGGTTCGTCCAGGCGCAGGCGGTTCAGGCGCAGGCTGCCGCGGTCCTCGTCGATGATGTTCAGCAGCACTGCCGCCGATACCGGCTTGCCGGCGCTGGCAATCGCCACCTGCGTATCCACGCTCTGCACGTCGCCCGCCGAGATGCGCGCGTAAATGTCGTCGGCCGTGCCGATCTCGAGGGCGTAGCCGTCGATCTCGTTGCGGTTGCGCGCATTCTCCAGGACGGACCGGGCCGCGGCCTGCAGCGCGCCCTCGTCGGGCGGTGCGATGCGGTCGTCGGTCTCCATGTCGTCCTGTGGCGAGCATGCGGCGAGCAGCGCGATGAGGCCGGAAGCGAGCATCGCGCGGTGGCGGGCGGGAAACGGGTTCATGGGACTCCGGGGTCGGGGTGGGGCGGTCGGAGAGTGCAGTTCCGACGGTCGCTTGATGTAGCATTCGCGCCCTGATCCTCACCTGAACCGGGATTCCGGCCATGAGCAGCGACAAGCCGCGCTACCGTTCCAGCACCATAACCCAGGGCGTGGCCCGCGCACCGAACCGCGCCATGCTGCGTGCCGTCGGCTTCGGCGAGGACGAGTTCGAGAAGCCGATCATCGGCGTCGCGTCGGGGCATTCCACGATGAACCCGTGCAACGCCGGCATCGGGCCGCTGGCCGAGCGCGCGGTCGAGGCGCTCGACGAGGCCGGCGCCAAGCCGCAACTCTTCGGCTTCCCGACCGTCACCGACGGCATCTCGATGGGCACCGAGGGCATGAAGTACTCGCTGGCCTCGCGCGAGGTCATCGCCGACGCCATCGAGACCGCGGCGCAGTCGCAGTTCATGGACGGCGTGCTCGCCATCGGCGGCTGCGACAAGAACATGCCCGGCGCGCTGATCGCGCTGCTGCGCATGAACGTGCCGGCGGTGTTCTGCTACGGCGGCACCATCAAGCCGGGCTGCTGGAAGGACCAGAACCTGACCATCGTCTCGGCCTTCGAAGCGGTCGGCGCCTACACCGCCGGAAAGATGGAGAAGGCCGACTACGACGGCATCGAGCGCAACGCCTGCCCGAGCTACGGGGCCTGCGGCGGCATGTTCACGGCCAACACCATGTCCAGCGCCTTCGAGGCGATGGGCGTGTCGCTGCCGTACTCGTCGACCATGGCCAATCCCGACCCGGAGAAGGCCGAATCGGTGGCGGAATCGGCGCGCGCGCTGCGCAAGGCCGTCGATCTCGATATCCGGCCGCGCGATCTGGTCACGCGCGAGTCCATCGAGAACGCGGTGGCGGTGGTCATGGCCACCGGCGGCTCGACCAACGCGGTGCTGCACTTCCTGGCGATCGCGCACGCCGCCGGCGTCGAGTGGACCATCGACGACTTCGAGCGCATGCGCAAGAAGGTGCCGGTGCTGTGCGACCTCAAGCCGTCGGGGCGCTACGTGGTCACCGAGTTCCACGAGGCCGGCGGCGTGCCGCAGGTCATGAAGATGCTGCTCGCCAACGGTCTGCTGCACGGCGACTGCCCGACCATCACCGGTGCCACGCTCGCCGAGCTGCTGGCGGACATCCCCGAGCAGCCGCGGCCGAACCAGGACGTCATCCGGCCCTTCGACCAGCCGATGTACGAGCGCGGCCATCTCGCCATCCTCAAGGGCAACCTGTCGCCGCTGGGCTGCGTGGCCAAGATCACCGGCATCAAGCATCCGGTCATCACCGGGCCGGCGCGTGTCTACGACTCCGAGGACGAGGCCATGGAGGCCATTCTCGACGACCGCATCAAGGCCGGCGACGTGCTCATCATCCGCTACGAGGGGCCCAAGGGCGGCCCCGGCATGCGCGAGATGCTGGCGCCGACCTCGGCGATCATCGGCAAGGGATTGGGCGAGAGCGTCGGCTTCATCACCGACGGCCGCTTCTCGGGCGGCACCTGGGGCATGGTGGTGGGTCACGTCGCGCCCGAGGCCGCGGTCGGCGGCCCGATCGCGCTGATCGAGGACGGCGACTCCATCACCATCGACGCCGAGAACCTCGGGATCTCGATCAACGTCGATGACGCCGAGCTCGAGCGCCGTCGCGGCGAGTGGAAGCCGCGTCCGCCGCGCTACACGCGCGGCGTGCTCGGCAAGTTCGCGCGCCTCGCGGTGGGCGCCGAGCGTGGCGCCGTCACCGACGCGGATCCCGACGAGGCGTAACCGGGCGCGAAGCCGCTGAACGCATTCCGGCGCGCCAAAGCCGTGGCGCGCCGGAATCGCCGCGGTCTCAGTACTTGATGCTGCAGCCGTAGGGCCGGGTCACCGGCTCGCTGATCGCGTCCCCGGCGGCCATCTCGTTCAGCGCGGTCACGACGTACTGGTCCGCCTTCGGGATGTCGGCCGGGTCGGCGCTCTGGATCGAGTCGATGCCGCCCTTGTAGACCAGCGTGCCGTCGGCATCGATGATGTACATGTGCGGCGTCGTGCGGGCGCCGTAGGCGCGGCCGACATCGCCGGACTCGTCGAACAGCACCGCAGCGGGCTCGGCATTGCGCTCGGCGGTGAGCGCATCGGCCTTCTCGGGGGAGACGTGGCCCTGCTTGCCGGGCGCCGACGAGATCACGGTCAGCCACACCGCATCGTGTTCATCGCGGGCGGTGCGCTGCTGTTCCTGCATGTTGTCGGCGCCGTAATGCTTCTGCACGAAGGGGCACTGGTGGTTGGTCCACTCCAGGACCACGGTCCTGCCCTCGAAATCGGACAGCGCGTGCGTCTCGCCGCTGGTGTCGGTGAGCGTGAAGCCGGGTGCCGGCTCGCCGATGTCGGCGGCGGCATGGACGGTGCCGGCGGTGGCGAGGGCGGCGAGGGCGGCGAGGGCGATGAGAGGCTTGAAGCGGAACGCTTGCATGGCGGATTCCTCCGGTCGGGGGCGTTACTGCAGATTCCGGACGACGAGGTCCGGGGTCAGGATCTGGGGCAGCACGGTGGGCTCGGCGTCCGGATCGGACGGGTAGTAGACGTAGAGCGGCACGCCGTTGCGATCGAAGCGTGCGAGATACTCGGTGATGGCGGCGTCGCGCCGGGTCCAGTCGCCCTTGAGGTAGACGATGTCGTTGTCGCGCATGTGCGCGCGCACCGTGTCCGTGCTCAGCGCAACGCGCTCGTTGACCAGACAGGTGACGCACCAGTCCGCGGTCATGTTGACGAAGACGCCGCGCCCTTCGTCGCGCAGGGCCGCAACCCGGCCCGGTTGCCAGGGTTGCCAGGCGTCGGCCGTGCGGGCGGCAGTGGCCGTGCCGGGCGCGGCGGGCAGCGCCACCAGCGCGAGTGCCGCGACCACGGCGGCGGCGACGGTCGCGCCGCGCAGCCAGCGCGCCGGCCGGCCCTGACCGCGGCCCCACAGCCACAGCGCGAAGGCCAGCAGCACGAGGCCGGTCATGACGGCGGCGAGACCGTTGGGGTCGGTCTGCCGGGCGAGCACCCAGAGCAGCCAGACCACGGTGAGATAGAGCGGGAAGGCCATCGCCTGCTTGAACGCTTCCATCCAGGCGCCGGGCTTCGGCAGCACGCGCGCTAGCCCGGGCAGGAAGCCGATCAGCAGCATGGGCGCAGCCATGCCCAGTCCCAGCGCCAGGAAGATGCCGAGCGCGATCGCCGGAGGCTGGGTCACCGCAAAGCCCAGCGCGGTGCCCATGAAGGGCGCCGTACAGGGGCTGGCGACCACGCATGCGAGCACGCCGGTGAAGAAGGATCCGGCCAGCCCGCCGCGCTCGGTGAGCTTCTGGCCGGCGCCCATCCAGCCGGTGCCGAAGTGCACCAGACCGGAAAGCGACAGACCCATCGCGAACAGCAGGTAGGCCAGGATCGCGATGAAGGCCGGCGACTGCAGCTGGAATCCCCAACCCACGGCGGC
Source organism: Algiphilus sp. (assembly GCF_023145115.1). NCBI lineage: Bacteria > Pseudomonadati > Pseudomonadota > Gammaproteobacteria > Nevskiales > Algiphilaceae > Algiphilus > Algiphilus sp. The sequence continues at coordinate 25,225 of NZ_JAGLEJ010000029.1, read as the reverse complement.
GCCGGCCGAGCGCACCGCCAGCAGCGCGCCGGCGACGACACCGAATGCGACCAGCACGCCGGCGGTGTAGGCCAGCGCCTGCGCGCGCTGGTGGCCACCGCCCTCGACGATGTGCAGCGCCTTGAGCGACAGCACCGGAAAGACGCACGGCATGAGATTGAGCAGGGCGCCGCCGCCCAGCGCCAGCAGCAGGATCCAGCCCAGCGCCGGGCGTCCGCTGTCGCCGGCTCCGGCGGTCGCCGCGCCGGTGGAGAGCTCGCCGTGCTCGGCGATCACCGACACCGCCTCGCCGGCTGCGGTATCGACGATGACGAACTCGACGCGCGCGTCGGCCCCGGCAAAGTAGTCGGAGAGCGGCTGCGACAGCTGCAGCTGTCCGGCGTCGTGGCGCAGGCTGGCCGCGGCGGCGTGATCGACCAGCTCGGGCTGCGCCGGAAAGACCGCAAGGGCCTCGACGTTCGGCGCCTCCGGCATCGGCACCTGCAGGCTGAGATGGCCGCCGTCGGTCGCGAAGCGCGCCGCCCGGTCCCGTGGCACCGGCTGGCGGGCGTCCGCCCAGGCGAACATCGCCGCCTGCTCGGCCGCCGCCTCGGGCGCGCGGTCGCGCACCGGCATGCGCAGGGTCAGCGTGGCCTCGCCGGGAATGCACTCCACCTTGCAGACCAGCCAGCTCGCGTCCAGCGTCAGCGTGACCGGCTCGCCGGTCGGCAGATCGGCCGGGGGCGTGACGGTGACCGGCAGCGCGTGCTCGCCGGAATAGCCGTAGTTGACCAGCGGCTCGATGGGCAGGCGTTCCGGGTACGGCCAGTCGATGGGCGCGGCCGAGAAGCCGTCGGGGAGCGTCCAGTCGAAGCGGGTCTCGATGCCCGAATCGCCCGGGTTCTTCCAGTAGGTGTGCCAGTGCGTCTCGGGCTGCATGCGCAGCGCCACGCGGAAGGGCGTGCCGGGCTGGATGTGCGTCGTCTCGCTGACCAGCGCCACGCGCAGATGGTCGTGCTGCGACCAGCCGCTGCTGGCCGCGGCCGCCGTTCCGGCCGCCGGAATCAGCAGCAGTGCGAGAAGCGTGCGAAGCATCATCAACAGATCGTGCCAGCCCGGGATGGTTCCGTGGGCGGCATCGAGGTCGCGACCATGCGCCCGATCACGCGCCCCGGTTCCCCGCGACAAGCGGGGAGGTGACGCGGCCTATCCGACGGGCAGCACATCGACGGCCTGCTCGCTGCTATGCGAGCCGGACGAGCGGAAGCTGCCGCGCACCGGTGCGATGTCGGCGTAGTCGCGACCGTAGGCGATCACCACGTGGTCGGTGCCCACCATGAGGTCGTTGGTCGGGTCGTACTCCACCCAGCCCATCTCGAAGCCGCACCAGGCGCGCACCCAGGCGTGCATGGCGTCGGCACCCTCGAGGCGCGGCTGGCCCGCCGGCGGCTCCGTGCGCAGGAAGCCGCTGACGTAGCCGGCCGGGATCCCGACCGCGCGCAGGCCGGCGATCATGATGTGGGAGAAGTCCTGGCAGACGCCGTGTCGCTGTGCGAAGGCTTCGCTGATCGGCGTATCCACTTCGGTGGCGTCGCTGTCGTAGCGCATGTCCGCATGCAGCGCGGCGCCCAGCGCGCGCACGGCGTCCAGCGCCGACATGCCGTCGGCGAGGCGGTCGCGCGCGTAGTCGGTGATGGCCGCGACCGGTGGCACCAGCGGCGAACCGCCGATGAAGTGCACGGGGGCATCCGGTGCCAGCGAACGCACGCTGGCGACTTCGTCGGCCAGGGCACCCGGCCGCGGCGACATGTCGAGCCCCGGCGGCACCAGTTCCCGCTCGACGCGCGCGGACACCTCGAAGGCGATCTCGGCATGTGCCGAGCGATAGGCCAGATCGACCAGCGCATTGCCGAAGAAGTCGGTGCGCTCGATGCGCTCCGCCGGCTCGGGCGCGATGCGCAACTCGCCGGCGGCGACACGCTGCACCCCGGGCAGCGTCGCCGGCATCAGACAGAGCGTCTGTCGACCCGCTTCCGCCGGGCTGGAGTACTGGTAGGCGACGCGCAGCCGGATGTCGTAGAGCATGGCGCTACTTGAGATAGGCCGCGGCGAGCTGGTTGGACAGGCCGGCGATCCCGTCGCCGAGGCGGTAGAGCGCGGCCCGGTCGAGCGTGGTGGGCGTGGCCACGGCAAGCATGCTGTGGGTCTGCAGCACGGCCCCCGTCAGCGTCGACATGCGGCCGTCCGACGAGGCGCCGGGCAGGGTATTGACGTGCTCCTGCAGCTCTCCCAGCTGGTAGAGCACCGAGCGCGGGTTGAGAGCATCCAGTGCCATCAGGTCGATCACGGTGGCGCGCGTGGTGCTGACCGAATGGCGTCGGCGCTGTGCCATGACGCTGTCGCCCACCTCGACGACCAGATCGAGGCCGCCGTCGGGCGCGCCCGGGTCGGCGAACACCGACAGCAGGGTGGTCATGGACAGCGCGCGCTCGAGGGCGCGGCCGATGCTCATGAAGCGCCAACCCAGGAAGCGGTACATGTTCTCGTGCACCAGGCCGGAGAAGCCGCTGATCCCGCGCAGCAGGACGCCCATGGCGCGCGCCGCGTCGTCGCCCGGCGTGACCGCCCCGATCTGGCCGCGGGCGTTGCGCGCGAGCTCGGCCAGGGCCGTCCAGCCGTCCACCGAGAAGCGGTCGCGTACGCGGCCGGCGCTGCCCACCGCCGAGCTCAGCGTGGTCACCAGACCCTCGGGCATGCCGTCGTCGGGGTCGACTCCGGCATTGCGCAGGTAGGTCCGCATCTGCACGAGCAGCGGCGTCTCGCTGCCGGCGGTTTCGGCGAGGCGCGCGTGATAGGCGCGCAGCAGCCGGAAGAAGCCCTCGGCGCGCTCGACGTAGCGTCCGAGCCAGTAGAGATTGTCGGCGGCGCGGCTGGGCAGCGCGCCCACGCGATTGCGCGCCGGCAGCGACTCGCCGTCGGTGAGCATCGTCTCCTCCGCCACGCGCCGCTCGCTGGTCACCCAGACGTCCGCCACCGAGCCGCCGGCCTGCATGGCGACCGCGGCCGGGTCGCCCGAGTGGCCGATGCGCGCGAAGCCGCCCGGCATGATCGTCCAGCCCTCGGGCGTGCGCGCGGCGAACACGCGCAGGATCATCGGCCTCGGCACCAGCGCGCCGTCGATCAGCGCCGGCGTGGTGGACAGCGTCGCGGCTTCCTGGCCGACCAGATCGGGGCCCGCGGCGTCGATCCATTCCGCCACCGGAACGCCGATGTCGCCGACCGGCTGGCCGCCGACGACGGCCTTGTCGTCGACCCGGAAGGGCAGCTGCGTGGCCAGCGCCTGGCCGATGGTCATGCGCTCGGTGTGGGCCTTGACGTGCTCGCGCTCCGACGTCTGGCCGCACCACCAGGTGGCGAGATTGGGCAGCGCCAGCGGCTCGCCGCGCAGGGCCTCGCAGATGCGCGGCAGGAAGGCGAGCAGCGCCCGCATCTCCAGCACGCCGGCACCCAGTGCATTGACCATGGTGGGGCCGTTGCGCCGCAGCGCACCGACCAGGCCGGGTGTGCCGATGCGCGACCCCTCGAAGAGCTCGAGCGGATCGGCCCAGGCCGCATCCAGGCGGCGCCACAGCACCGATACCGGTTGCAGGCCGGATACCGTGCGCACCATGACGCGACCGTCCCGGACCGTCAGGTCCTCGCCCTCCAGCAGGCTGAACCCGAGATAGCGCGCGATGTAGGCGTGCTCGAAATAGGTGTCGTTGAGCGGACCCGGCGTGAGGATGCCGACCGGGGCATCGTCCTCGCCGCGCATGCGCTGGAGGGCATCCCGGAAGGCGCGGAAAAAGCCCGCCAGCCGGTGGACATTGACCTGCGGAAAGAGCTCGGAGAACGCGCGCGAGGTCGCGATGCGGTTCTCCAGCGCGAAGCCGGCGCCGGATGGTGCCTGCGTGCGGTCGCCCAGCACCCACCAGCCGCCATCCGGCCCGCGCCCGATCTCGAAGGCCAGGAAGTGCAGGAAATGGCCGGAGCGCGGCCGCACGCCGACCATGGGACGCAGCCACTCCGGGTTGCGCGCCACCAGCGAGGCCGGCAGATGTCCGTCGGCGACCAGTCGGTTGGCGCTGTAGAGATCGGCGACCACCGATTCGAGCAGCGTCGCGCGCTGGCGGATGCCGGTGACGATGGTCTGCCATTCGGCTTCGTCGATGAGCACCGGCACATGACTGAGCGGCCAGTCGCGCTCGGCGGCACCGGCCTCGCCGTACTGGCGGTAGTAGACCCCGGCATCCTGCAGATAGCGGTCGCCGCGCGCGAGCCGACGCGCGATCTCGTCGCCGGACAGGCCGGCGAGGTGGTCGATGAAGGGCCGCCACACCGGCCGGATGGCACCGCTGCCGTCGATGAGCTCATCCGAGACGCCGGCCGGCGGGCGATAGCGGGCGAGCAGCTCGGCGACGCGGTCGCTCCGGGCGGCGGGTTGTCCGGCCAAGGCTCAGATTCCCGCCGGGCGGCGCAGGTCGAGCGTCATCGGGAACTCGGCGTGGCGCGACTCGGCGGCCGGGCGGTAGGCGCCCGGCGTGTGTCCGTGGGCCTCGAAGCGCGCCAGGCGGCGTGCGTCGGCCTCGTTGGTGTTGACCGGGAAGGTCTCGTAGTTGCGGCCGCCGGGATGCGCCACGTGATACACGCAGCCGCCGATCGCCCGGCCGCTCCAGGTATCGAAGATGTCGAGCGTCAGCGGTGCGTGCACCGGAATCGCCGGATGCAGCGCCATCGCCGGCTGCCACGCCTTGTAGCGCACCCCGCCGACGCTGACGCCCTGTGCATCGGTCGGGGACATCGGCACGGCGCGGCGGTTGCAGGTGACGATGTAGCGTGCCGGATCGGGTGCGCCGAGCCTGACCTGCAGGCGCTCGGTGGAGCTGTCGGTGTAGCGCACCGTGCCGCCGATGGCGCCGGTCTCGCCCAGCACGTGCCACGGCTCCAGCGCCTGGCGCAGCTCCAGGTGCACGCCCTCGACGGTGATCGCGCCGCAGAACGGGAAACGGAACTCGGCCTGCGCGTCGAACCATTCCGGCCGCAGCGTGAAGCCGTGCTGCTCCAGATCGGCCAGCACGTCGAGGAAGTCCTGCCAGACGAAATGGGGCAGCATGAAGCGGTCGTGCAGGCTCGTGCCCCAGCGCACCAGCCGCCCCGACACCGGATGGCGCCAGAGGCGCGCGATGAGGGCGCGGATCAGCAGCTGCTGCGCCAGGCTCATGCGCGGGTCGGGCGGCATCTCGAAGCCGCGGAATTCGACCAGCCCGAGGCGGCCGGTGGGGCCGTCCGGTGAATACAGCTTGTCGATGCAGATCTCGGCGCGATGCGTGTTGCCGGTGACGTCCACCAGCAGATTGCGCAGCAGGCGGTCGACCAGCCAGGGCGGTGTCGAGACGCCGTCGCCCGGATCGGGGATCTGGCCGAGCGCGGTCTCGAGCTCGTAGAGCCCGTCGTGGCGCGCCTCGTCGACGCGCGGCGCCTGGCTGGTCGGGCCGATGAACAGACCGGAGAACAGATAGGACAGGCTGGGGTGGCGCTGCCAGTGCAGGATCAGGCTGCGCAGCAGGTCGGGGCGCCGCAGGAAGGGACTGTCCAGCGTGGTGGCGCCGCCCACGACCACGTGGTTGCCGCCGCCGGTTCCGGTATGGCGGCCGTCGATCATGAACTTGTCGGCGCCAAGGCGCGTCTGGCGGGCTTCCTCGTAGATCGCCTCGGTGATGGTCACGCACTCGCGCCAGTTGGTGGCGGGGTGGATGTTGACCTCGACCACGCCCGGGTCGGGTGCCACGCGGATGACATTGAGGCGCGGGTCGGCGGGCGGCGCGTAGCCCTCGATATGCACGCGCAGACCGAGACGCGCAGCGGCGGCTTCGGCCGCGGCCACCAGCTCGAGGTAGTCCTCGATGCGCTCGACCGGCGGCATGAACACGCACAGCCGGCCGTCGCGCGGCTCCACCGACATCGCCGTGCGCACCACGCCCTCGAGCTCGGTGCGCTGCTGCTCGACCCGCTGCTGGCCGCCGCGCGGCGACTCGACGCGCCGGAAGGGCTGTGCCTGCGCGTCCGGCGCGCGCGGCGGGAATTCCGGCAGCGGTCCGCGCGGGACCGTGGGGTCGAGCGGATGGATGTAGGGATAGCGCGCCGGCGGCACGTGCGGCAGGCTGGACAGCGGCAGCCGGTAGCCGGCGGCACTGTCCCCCGGCACCAGGAAGAGATGCCCGCGACGCAGCTTCCAGCGCTCGGACTGCCAGCGACGCTCGCCGGAGCGCGCCTGCCAGCGCTGTACCGGCAGCACGAAGCTGGTGGGCGCGCTCAGGCCGCGCTCGAACACCGTCGCCATGCGCCGGCGTGCCTCGGGGTCCTCGAGCTCGGCGTTCTCCGGCGAGACGTTGTCCGGCAGGCGGGCTTCGCGCAGCAGCCACTCGCCGGGATCCTCGTAGGCCGCGACGACGCGGTCGGGCGCGAGACCGAGCTCGATGGCGACGGTCTGGAGCAGCGTCTCCGCCTGCTCCGGCGTGGCGCCGTGATCGGTGTCCTCGGTGGCGATCAGCGCGGGGTCGTGCCAGATCGGTCGCTCGTCGCGCCGCCAGTAGAGCGAGAAGGTCCAGCGCGGCAGGCTCTCGCCCGGGTACCACTTGCCCTGGCCGTAGTGCAGGAATCCGCCGGGCGCGAAGCGTGCCTGCAGACGCCGGATGAGGCGGTCCGCGAAGGCCCGCTTGGTCGGACCGACGGCGGCGGTATTCCATTCCTCGGACTCGAAGTCGTCGATCGACACGAAGGTCGGCTCGCCGCCCATGGTCAGGCGCACATCGTCGGCCTGCAGCGTCTCGTCGACGCGGTCGCCGAGATCGAGCAGATCGCGCCAGGCATCGTCCGAGAACGGCCTGGTGATGCGCGGGTGCTCGGCGACGCGCGTCACCCGCATGTCGAAGTCGAAATCCACCTCGGCGTGGGTCGCGGTGCCGGCGATGGGCGCAGCCAGACGATAGTGCGGCGTGGCCGCCAGCGGGATGTGGCTCTCGCCGGTCAGCAGGCCGGAGGTCGGGTCGAGGCCGATCCAGCCCGCGCCGGGCAGATAGACCTCGGCCCAGGCGTGCAGATCGGTGAAGTCGTGGTCGGTGCCGGCGGGGCCGTCGATGGGCTTGAGGTCCGGCTTGAGCTGGATGAGATAGCCCGACACGAAGCGGGCCGCGAAACCGAGATGGCGCAGCAGCTGGATGAGCAGCCAGCTGGAGTCGCGGCACGAGCCGGAGCCCAGCGTCAGCGTCTCCTCCGGTGTCTGGACCCCGGGTTCCATGCGGATGATGTAGTTCGTCTGCTCGGCGATGCGCGCGTTGAGTCCGACGACGAAATCCACGCTGCGCTGGCGCGTGCGGGGAATGTCGGCGAGCAGCGCCTGCATGCGCTCGCCCGCGGGTTCGGGCTCGCGGTAGATGCGCAGGTCGTCGCGGATGTCCTCCGGGTACGCGAAGGGCCAGTGCTCGGCGCTCTCCTCGACGAAGAAGTCGAAGGGGTTGTACACCGTCATGTCGGCGACCAGGTCGACCTCGATGCGCAGCTCGTTGACCGGCTTCGGGAAGACGAATCGCGCCAGCCAGTTGCCGTAGGGGTCCTGCTGGTGATTGACGAAGTGCCCGCCCGGTGCGACCTTCAGCGAGTGCGAGATCACGCGCGTGCGGCTGTGCGGTGCCGGGCGCAGCCGGATGATCTGCGGACCGAGCGAGACCGGACGGTCGTAGCGGTAGCGCGTCAGGTGATGGATGCTGGCTTGAATGGGCACGGTCGGCCGCACTGCGGTGAGGGGAAGGCCGTAAGCGTTGCACGCTTCGTGCCGCCAGGCTAGATCGTCTCGCCCGGCGCGTTGCGCGGCGCGATGGGCAATGCCGATGCGGCGATCAGGTCGCTGCCGGTTCCAGCCCGAAGAAGACGCGCGCATTGCGGGTGGTGGCGGCTGCCACTTCGTCGGGTGTCTGGTCGCGGGCCTCGGCCAGTCGGTCGCGCACCCAGGGCAGGAAGCTCGGTTCGTTGCGCCGGCCGGCGCTCTTGCGCAATGCGCGCGGCAGGTTGCGCGGCAGCAGGTAGGGCGCGTCGGTCTCGATCATCAGGCGATCGTCCGGGATGCGCGCGGCCGCCTCGACCAGGGCGGTGCCCCGGCGCTCGTCGCATATCCAGCCGGTGATGCCGACATGGCAGTCGAGCGCGAGGTAGTCGTCCAGCGCCTCGGCGGTATCGGTGAAGCAGTGCACACAGGCGCCCGGCAAGTGGGGGCGGTATTCGCGCAGGATGGCGACGAAGTCGTCGTGCGCGTCGCGCTGGTGGAGGAAGACCGGGGCGCCGGTCTCGACGGCAATGTCGAGCTGGGCGCGGAAGGCGCGCTGCTGGGCGTCGCGCGGCGCGAGGTCGCGGAAGTAGTCGAGGCCGCATTCGCCGACCGCGCGGCACTCCGGCGCCGTCGCGCCGGTGCGGATCTGGCCGGCCAGCCCCTCGTTCCACTGCTCGGCGTGATGCGGGTGCAGGCCGTGCGTGCAGGACAGCAGATGCGGCTGCGCACGCGCCAGCGCCAGGGTGCGCGCATTGCTCTCGGCGCAACTGCCGGTGAGCACGATGTGCTCGACGCCGGCCGCGGTGGCGCGGGCCACCACGGCTTCCAGGTCATCGTGAAAGCTCTCGTGCGCGAGGTTGGCGCCGATGTCGATCATGTCGGTGCGGTCCGGCGGGTCGGATGGGGCGGGTCAGGGCAGGCAGCGATGGTGCCAGGCGGTCCGGCGTTCGAGCGTCGCGCGCCCGCCGGGCGGGGGCGAGGTCTCGACCACGTAGACCAGGTCGAAGCGCTCGAGACGCGTTCCCGGCGCGCGGTCGGCATTGAAGCGCCGGCACTGATAGCGTCCGTAGGCGAGGAACAGCGACTCCTCGCGCAACGCGAGCAGCCGCCATTCGTAGCTGTGCCAGCGCACGTTGCGGTGGGCGTTGGGTGGGTCGGGGCGCTGCCAGTCGAGCACGCGGTCGGCCGCGTGCAGGTCGATGTCGCGGCCGTCCTCGAGCGTGCCGGGCAGCACGATCCAGCCGTCGGTGCGCGACGGCTCGGGCGCGAACATGTCCCATCGCTGATCGATGCGCAGTGCCTGCATCAGTGGTGCGATCGGCTGCAGCACCGGGGCGGGCAGCCAGCCCACGGTGTGCGCGTTCCACGCCGTCACCGCGACCAGCGCCGCCCCCGCCACACCGTGCGCGGCGGCGCCCGGCCGCCAGCGCACCGGGCGCGGCTGCCAGAGCCAGCGTGTCAGTGCCGCGATGGTGCCGCGTTGCGCCGCCACCACGTCGTAGAGCGCGTCGCCGGCGCGGACCGCCCAGGGCCGCGCCGCCAGCGGCGCCAGCCAGCGGAACAGAAGGCTGGCGCGCAGCAGCGCGACGAAGGCCTCGTACTTGAGATGGGCGGTGTTGTCGCCGTCGATGACGACCCAGCTCCAGTGCGCGTCCATGAGGCGCTGCGCGCGCGGCGTGTCCTGGGCCGGGGCGATGCGGACCCGCGGAACGACCAGGAACACGCGCAGCAGATGACAGCTCGCGAGACAGAATCCGCAGTCGCGGTCGTAGTAGATGCGGGTCCGGCGGCGCGCGGTCGCGTCCCGGTCCAGCGCGCGCCGCGCGGTGTGCCACAGCGTTGGCGGGGTCAGCGCCAGCAGCGCCGCCAGGCTCACCCACGGGAAGTGCCCGAGCTCGAGGCAGAGCAGGAAGCCGATGTGCATCAGCGACAGCAGTATCCAGGCCGCGGTCCGCAGCCCGTGCATGAACACCGGTGCGAATACCAGAAGCGGCGCCGCCCACTCCAGGAACCAGACGCCGTGGGTGAGCGGCTGCGTCAGCGATGGATACTGCTGCAGCCAGCGGCCGACGTCGGTGGTGTAGCGGTCGAGTTCCAGCGCGTAGTACACCGCGGTGCCGTCCGGCCACCAGGCGTCGCCGTCCTTGAGGATGGCGGAGAAGAAGTACACCGAGACGATCTGCACCAGTAGCGCGAAGGCCGCGATGCTGCGGTAGCGGCCGGAGCGCGGCGGCGGCGTGCGCGCCACTGCGGCATCGACCGAGAAGCGCGCACCCAGCGGCAGGAAGAGCGCCCACAGCAGCAGCGCCATCATCTGGATGTCGCCGCCGATGAGAACGACCGGATTGCGCGCCTGGATCGACGCGAGCAGGACGAACAGCACCAGCGCGGCCGTTCGCGTGCGCCAGCCGATGGCGAAGGCCAGCGCGGCCAGGCCGGCCGCCGCGATGACGGCGCCGCTCCACAGCGGGCCGCCGGCCATCAGCAGGAGCGAGGGGCGGCTGTACTCGGCGAGCCCCATCAGGGTGGCGCGGGGCAGCGCGCCGCCGTCGGTGTAGAAGGCACCGAGATCGCACAGGCGCAGCACGAGGTCCGCCAGCAGGACCACGCCGAGCGCGACGCGCATCGCCGCCAGCGCACGCAGGTCGACGCTGCTCGCGTCGCACCACCAGCGTTGCAGCCACTTCGTCATGCGGGGTGCCGGAAACGCGACGGGGAGCCCAGGGCTCCCCGTCGTGCAACCGGCGTCGCGAGGCGTGCCGCCACGCCCCCGGTCGCGCTAGTCGAGATCACCCATTTGTCCGGTGCCACCGTCCATCCAGGCACGGTATTCGGCATCGCTGAGCGAGCCGGTGGGGTCGGCCTGGAAGCCGCCGCCCAGCAGGCCACCGAGCAGCCCGCCCAGCAGACCGCCGCCGCCGCCACCGCCGTCGCCGTCATCACCGTCGTCACCGTTGCCGCCGTCCACCGGCTGCGGATCGGGGTCGTCCTCGCTGTCCGCGACTTCGTAGATGAGATAGCCGATGCCGCCGAGGCCGAGCGCGAACAGCCCCCAGTCGGTCCAGTTGTAGACGATGTCGCCGTCCTGCTGGTAGACCACTGGATCGCGGGAGACCAGCGGCATGCCGTTGAGCGTGGCTTCGGTGAGGCCGGCCGAGTCGAAGTCGACGCGGGCCAGTGCCGGCACGCGCGTCCAGTCGCTGCGCGCATCGCGATCCACGCGAAGGCCGACGCTCACCGGTGCGTCGACGGCATCGGCGGAGGCACCGAAGCCGAGGCTGAGATAGGCGCGGGCAGCGGGGTCGCTCCATAGCATCCGGTCGTGAAGCACTTCGGCACTGGTGGTGGCCGAGACAGTGCTGCCGATTGCCGCGACAAGGCCGACGGCAGCGGTCTTCCAAGCTTTCATGTCCTCTCCCCGATGTTGTCGGCGGCACTGCCGGAGCGCGCCACCTGTGTGTCCGGACTATAGGATGGCACAGGAAGGCCCGCAAGCGATGGCGGGTGTGCCGGCCGCAGGCGCCGCGCGGTGTCGCTACACTCGGCGCGATGATCCGCGACACTTCCGAGTTCGTCCCGCCGCACGCGGGTGCGCCGTGAACGGCCTGCCGGACCCCGGTGAACGACGCCGACTGACCATCGACGGCGAGGCGGGCGATATCGAATGCGCGCTGTCGGCCCCTCGCGGCCGCGAGCCGGTCGGCGCGCTGCTCGTCTGTCATCCTCACCCGCTGTACGGCGGCACCATGGACAACAAGGTCGTCACCACGCTGGCGGCCGCCGCGCACGACGCCGGCATGGCCGCCATGCGCTTCAACTTCCGTGGCGTCGGCGGCAGCGGCGGCGCGCACGACGAGGGGCGCGGCGAGGCCCGCGACTGCGTGCTGCTGGCGCAGTGGCTGCGCGAGCAGCTCGGTGACCGCCCGCTGGCGCTGGCCGGGTTCTCCTTCGGGGGCTTCGTCGCGCTCGCCGCGCAGGCCGTGATCGCGCCGGCCGCACTGATCACGGTGGCGCCGGCAGTGGCGTATTTCGGCGAACAGGGCGTACCGGCTTGGCCGCGCATGCCGTGGCTGTGCATCCACGCACGCGACGACGACGTCGTGTCGCTGGAGGAGAACCGCGCGCGACTGGCATCGGCGGATTCGGCTCCGCGGTGGGAGATCCCGGAACAGGCCGGGCACTTCTTCCATGGGCGGCTGGAGCTCGTCCGGGATCCGGCACGCGCCCTGCTGGAGACGCTTTCCGCTGCCTGACCGCGTGCGGTCCGCCGGCGCGGGCCGGTGCTATTCTCGCGGCACGAAAGCGAAGCGAGGAGCGAGTCATGGTTCCGGTAGGCACGCGCGCGCTGCGCCGCTGCGCGCTGGTGGTCGCGCTGATCGGCACCGGACCGGTGGCGGCCGAGGATCTTCAGCTGCAGCCGGGAGCGGCTGCCGGCGATATCGCGGCCATGGCCAAGGACCTGTCCGCGGCCTACGCCTACAAGGCGGTGGGGCCGGCCGAGGCCTTCGGTACGGTCGGCTTCGGCATCGGGACCTTTGCCACCCGGGTCGGCGTCGACGATGAAGGCGCGTGGCAGCGCGCCGGCGGCACCGACACCGATACGCTCTACGCCTACGGTCTGCGAGCGCGCAAGGGGTTGCCGCTTGGCATCGACGTCTCCGCGTTCTACGCGGACGTGCCGAGCAGCGATGCCCGCGTGATCGGCGGAGCCCTGCAGTACGCCCTGCTGGAGGGCAGCGCCGTCACGCCCGGCGTGGCGGTGCGCGCCGGGTACAGTCGCCTGGACGGCATCAACGACTTCGATTTCGATGCGCTCAGTCTCGATGCCATCGTCTCCAAGGGCTTCGCCATCCTCACGCCCTACGCCGGCGTCGGCTACGTGCGCGGCGAGATCGACCCGAAGGTCGGCACGCTGGATCGCGAAAGCGTCGATCGTGCACGCGTGTTCGGCGGCATGCGGGTGTCGCTCGGTCTGCTGGACATCACGCCCGAGATCGAGCAGAGCGGTGGATCGACGGTTGCCAATCTGCGCCTCGGTGTGACGCTGTGACGTTGTGGGACAAGCTCAAGTCCGCCATTGGCGGCGATGCCGCCGGCGGCGGCGATACACCGGATACCGATATCGCCACGGCCGTGCTGCTCTACGAGATCGCCTGTGCCGACATGGAAGTGGCCGATGCCGAGAACCATACCCTGCGCAATCTGCTGGCAGGGTTGCCCGGCGTCGACGCCGACAGCATCGAGACACTGATCGCGCGCGCCGCCGCGATCAAGGACGAGAACGTCTCGCTGCACGAATACGTCGGGGCGCTCAATGAGGTCTGCAGCTTCGACGACAAGCGCCGGCTCGTGCGCATGATCTGGGAAGTGGCCTACGCCGATGGCGTGCTCGACGCGCACGAGGAGCACATGGTCCGCCGCCTGAGCGATCTGTTGTTCGTGCCGCACAGCGTCTTCATCCAGCAGAAGCTCGCGGTGCAGGAAGCGCGCGGCGTCAGCGACGGCGGGGAGGCCTCCGGATAGCGGTGGACCGTTCGACGGGTGGCGAACCGGGTGGATCGGGTCGGCGGATGCGGCTGCAGATGCGCTTTTCGGTCGCGTTCGGCGCCATCCTGGCGCTCTTCGTCGGGCTCACGACCCTGTTCGGGGTCGCCGTCGTCGAGCTCAACGCCGCCCGGGAGCTTGGCCGGCGCACCTCCGAGCGCCTCGCGCTCGTGGAGCGTCTGCTGGCAACCATCCACGAGCAGGAGAGCAGCCTGCGCGGCTATCTGCTCAGCGATCGCCGCCCGTTCCTCGACGACTACGAGTCGGCACCGCAGCGTCTGAGCGAACAGGCGGCGGCACTGGAGGCCGTCGGCGACGGCCACCGGTCGACGATCAACCAGATCGTCGCACTGGCACAGCGCTGGCGAACCGAGTTCGCGGAGCCGGTCCTGGCGCTGTACCGCGACGGCGACGTGAAGGCGCTGCGCGACCGCATCGAGGCCGGCCGCGGGCGCGACATGGTCACGCGCATCGAAACGCTCACCGACGGGCTCATCGCCGAGGATCGCGAGGCCCTTGCCGCGCGCGAGGCGCAGCTGGCCCGGCGGCTGGACATGATGACGATTGCGGTGGCTGTGGCCCTGGCGGTCGCGATGCTCGTGCTGCTCGGCGTGGTCCGGACGCTGCGCGTCCGCGTGGCCGACCCCATGACGGCGCTGGCCGCGAGCACCCGGCGCCTGGCGGCCGGCGAGGCCGCGCAGATCGACCATCTCGACGCGCGCGACGAGATCGGCGACATCGCGCGCGCGCTCGATGAGTTCGGCCGCGCCAACCGCCGGACACGGCAGAACGTCTGGATCAAGACCAGCGTCACCGATCTCACCGAGCGACTCGGCCGTGCCGACGACTGGCCCGCCTTCGCCTCGGCGGCGCTCGGCACCCTGTGCCCGCAGCTGGGTGCAGTGAGCGGGGCGCTGTACCGGGTCGAGGACGACGGTGCCCGCGCGCGCTGCTTCGGGCAGTGGGCGCGCGGTGCCGCGGGCGGCGAGGCGGACATCGTGTTCGCGGCCGGCGAGGGATTGGTCGGCGAAGCGCTGCGTTCGCATGCACCGGTCCGCGTCACCGATCTCCCGCCGGACTATCCGCTGGTACGCGGTGGCCTGGGCGAGAGCCGACCGGCCTACGCGATGGCGGAGCCGCTGACCGTCGGCAGCGAGGTGATCGGCGTGCTCGAGATCAGCGGGTTCCGTTCGCCCGGCGAGGCCGAGCGGGCCCTGCTCGACGAGGCGCGCAGCGTGCTCGCCCTGGCGCTGGACAGTCTCGACGGCGATCTGCGGACGCGCCAGCTGCTGGACGAGACCCGTCAGCAGGCGCAGGCGCTGCGCGAGAGCGAGGAGGAGCTGCGCGCCCAGCAGGAGGAGCTTCGTGCGAGCAATGACACGCTCAGTGCGCAGACCGCCGAGCTCGAGGAGCAGGGTGAGCGCCTGCGCGCTTCCGAGGAGGAGCTGCGTGTCCAGGCGCAGGAACTGCGCGAGGCCAACGGCGAGCTGCAGGAGCGCAGCATGGCGCTGGAGCGCGCCTCCGAGGAGATTGCGCGCAAGAGCCGCGAGGTCGAGCAGGCGTCGCGCTACAAGAGCGAGTTCCTCGCCAACATGTCGCACGAGCTGCGCACGCCGCTGAACGCGCTGCTGATCCTGGCGCGCAGTCTGGCGGACAACGAGCAGGGCAATCTCGACGACGACCAGATCGAGTCCGCCCGCATCATCCACGAGAGCGGCCAGAACCTGCTGCGCCTGATCAACGATGTGCTGGATCTCTCCAAGATCGAGGCCGGCCGGCTCGAGGTCGCTGCCGAGCGCATCGCGCCGCGCGCGCTCTTCGAGCGCCTGCGGCGTGAGTTCGAGCCCATGGCACGCAGCAAGGGGCTCGCCTTCCAACTCGACATCGACGAGGCGCTGCCCGCGCACATCCGGCATGACGGTGACAAGCTGCGTCAGATCGTGGTGAACCTGCTGGGCAATGCCATCAAGTTCACGGAACAGGGCGAGGTGGCGCTGTCTGTCGCCGTGGTCGCCGAGGGCGATGCCGCGCAGCTGTCGGTCGCGGTCCGTGACAGCGGCATCGGCATGGATGCCGCGACCGCCGAACGCGTCTTCCGGGCCTTCGAGCAGGCCGACAGCTCGACCTCCCGGCGCTACGGCGGTACCGGTCTGGGGCTGGCCATCTCCCGTCGTCTGGCGGAGCTGCTGGGGGGCTCGCTGTCGGTCGAGAGCGAGCCCGGCGCCGGTGCCTGCTTCCGCCTGCGGGTGCCGCTGACGCTCGCCGGAGACGACCGTGACGATGCGGAACCGGTGCCCGAGGCGGCGCCGACGCCGGTGCCGAGCGCGCCAGAGCCCGAGCTAGAGCGAGCCGGTAGCGGTGCGCGACCGCGTCTGCTGATCATCGAGGACGACGCCGCGTTTGCGCGGGTGGTGGCGAAGACCGCCGAGGGCCGCGGCCTCGAGGTGCAGCACGCGGCCACCGGCGGAGCCGGTCTGGAGCTGGCGCGCACCCATCCGCCTGCGGGCATCGTGCTCGACCTGGGGCTGCCTGACATGGACGGCAGTGCCGTGGTCGAGGCGTTGCGTGCGGACGAGCGCACGCGGGGCGTGCCGGTGCACATCATCAGCGCCGCGGACGACGCCGGAGGCGCCGACGACGCCGCCATCCGCGGGTTCCTGCGCAAGCCGGTCACGCGCGAGGATCTCGACCAGGTGTTCGCGCGGCTGCTGGGTACCGAGCGCGGCCGGCGCGTGCTCATCGTCGACGATGACGCCGCCACCAGACGGGCGCTCGCGAAGCTGCTGCGCGGCTACCCCGAGATTACGGTCGACGAGGCTGCCGACGGCGAGGCCGCGCTCGCCGCGCTGGGCAGCGGTCGGCGCATCGGCTGCATGATCCTCGATCTCAATCTGCCCGATATCGATGGCTTCGAGCTGCTCGACGCCATTGAACGCAACCCGGACCCGCCGCCGGTGGTGGTCTATTCCGCGCGCGAGCTCAGCGAGGCGGAGATGCTGCGCCTGCGCGGGCACACCGACAGTATCGTCATCAAGGGGGCGCAGGCCACGGACCGCCTGCTCGACGAGGTCAAGCTGTTCCTGCACGCCGTGGACCGGCCGCGCGCCACCGGTGCCGCCGCGGCATCGGGGGGCGCTGCCGATCTCGACGGGCGGCGCGTGCTCATCGTCGACGACGACGTGCGCAATGTTTTCGCGCTGTCCAAGGCGCTGCGCGCGCGCGGGCTGGACGTGGTCATGCAGCAGGATGCCGCCCGGGCGCTCGAGCTCCTGGCGACCGAGGACGCCGGCGGCATCGAGCTCGTGCTGATGGACATCATGATGCCGGGCATCGATGGCTACGAAGCCATGCGCCGGATCCGCGCCGACGCCCGGCACAAGCAGCTCCCGATCATCGCGCTCACGGCGAAGGCGATGCGCGGCGATCGGGAGAAGTGTCTGGAGGCCGGTGCCAGCGACTACCTGAGCAAGCCCGTGGACGTCGACAAGCTGGTCTCGATGATGCGGGTCTGGCTCGACGCGACGCCGCATGACTGAGGCGGTCCCCGACGATACCGCGCCGCCCGACGCCGAGGATGTCGAGGTCGAGCTGTTCATCGAGGCGCTCAGGCGCGCCCATGGCTACGACTATTCGGGCTATCTTCGTGCGAGCTTCAAGCGCCGGTTGCAGGCGCTCGCGGCCCGCAAGCAGGCGCCCGACATCAGCAGCCTCATCGGGCGCATGCTGCGCGATCCCGCCATGCTCCCGGAGATCATTTCCGGCCTGTCGGTGCCGCATTCCGGCATGTTCCGCGATCCCGGCGTGTTCGCGCGGCTGCGCGGCGAGGTGCTTCCGGCACTGGCCAGTCACCCGCGCCTTACCGTCTGGCATGCCGGCTGCGCGGGCGGCGAGGAGGCCTATTCGCTGGCCATCGTGCTGCACGAGCTGGGCCTGATGCGGCGCAGCCGGATCTACGCCACCGATATCAGCGACGGCATACTGGCGCTCGCCCGCGAGGGCATCTATCCGCTGCGCGAAGCGCGCCAGTACGCGGAGAACTACCTCGCCGCGGGCGGAACCGCCAGCTTCTCGGACTACATGCACGCCCAGTACGGCGGCATCAAGATGCACGACTGGCTGCGGGCACCGATGACCTTCGCCACCCACAATCTCACTGCGGACGGCGTCTTCGTGGAGGCGCAGCTCGTGCTCTGCCGCAACGTCTTCATCTATTTCGACGCGGCGCTGCGGCGCCGCGCGCTGCAGTTGTTCGCCGACTCGCTGGTGCGCGGCGGCTACCTCCTGCTCGGGCTGCGCGAGGCGGTCGACCGCGAGCTCGTGACGCGGTGGTTCGAGCCTCTCGGCGACGGTCTCTACCGGCGTCTCAGCAGCTAGGCGCGTATGGCCATCGCGGCACGCAATGCGGTCGTCCTGTCCGGATCGAGCGGCGCCATCGCCGCGCTCGGGCGGATCCTGCCGAAACTGCCGGTGCGGGCCGATACCGCGTTCATCGTGCTGATGCATCTGCCGGAACACGACCCCGGCACCTGGCCGGAGGGACTGCGCCGCCGCAGCCCCGCTCCGGTCGTCGAGGCGGCCGACCGCGCGCCGGCTTCCGGCGGCTACCTGCACGCCGCGCCGGCCGGCTATCATCTGCTGGTGGAGGCCGACGGCACCTTTGCGCTGTCGCTCGACGCCCGCGAGTCGTACGTGCGGCCCTCCGCCGATGTGCTCCTGGACAGCGCCGCCGACTGCTGGCGCGAGCGGCTCTGCGCCGTCATCCTCAGCGGAGCCAATGGCGACGGTGCCCGCGCGCTGCCGCGCGTGCACAATCATGGAGGTCACATCATCGTCCAGGAACCGGAAGACGCTGCCTTCCGCGCCATGCCGGAAGCCGCCATCGCCACGGTTGCGGTGGATCGCGTAGTGGCCGCCGACCGGATCGCAGGGGAAGTCATTGCATGGTTGCCGTGAGCGACACAGCCGACACCGACCGGCCGAGCATCCTGGTGGTCGACGACATCCACGCCAATCGCGTGGCCATGCGCCGCCTGCTGGCGCAGGTGGATGCGGACATCGTCGAGGCCGACTCCGGTGCCGCGGCGCTTTCGGCGTGTCTCGAGGAACAGTTCGCGCTCATCCTGCTCGATGTGCAGATGCCCGACATGGACGGCTTCGAGGTCGCCGAGCTGCTGTCCGGGCAGGGGGACCTCTCGGACACACCGGTGATCTTCGTGACCGCGAACAGTACCGACGAGCTCTCGCATCTCGAGGGCTACCGGCTGGGGGCGGTGGACTACCTCACCAAGCCGGTCAACGAGACCATCCTGCTGGCCAAGGTGCGCGCCTTTCTCGAGCTGTACCGCACGCGCGGCCGCATGCAGACGCTGCTGCGGCAGGTCGAGGACTACAACCGCCGCCTGCAGCTCGAGGTCGAGGAGCGCAAGCGTGCCGAGGCGCGGGCGCTGCACCGCGCCTACCACGACCAGCTCACCGATCTGCCCAATCGCGCGCGCTTCTACGAGTGCCTGGAGGCCGCGCTGACCGAGGACCCGGCCAGCGTGGCGCTGATCTTCGTCGATCTCGACGGCTTCAAGCAGGTCAATGACGGCCACGGGCATGCCGCCGGCGACGCCCTGCTGGTGGCGGTCGCAGGGCGGCTGCGTCACGGATTCCGCGCCGAGGATCTGGTCGCGCGGCTGGGTGGCGACGAGTTCGCCGTCCTGCTGCGCGCGCTGCCGGCCGAGGGACGCGCGCTCGCCGAGCGCCTGGCATCCCAGGTGGTCGATATGCTCGGCAGACCGTTCCGTCTCGAGGCCGAAGGGGCGCACCTCAGCGCGCACATCGGCGCCAGCGCCGGCCTCGCCTTCGGCGCCGATCACGGCAGCGGGGTGGACAGTCTGGTGGCGGCCGCGGACGAGGCCATGTACGAGGCCAAGCGCGGCGGCAAGGGGCGCGTGCGGGTGGCGGGAGCGTCCGCCCCGGATCGCTAGCGAGGCGGGTAGAAGGTCTGCTGGAAGCGCACCGGGATCGGTGCGGACGCACCTTCGGGCGTGACCGCGAGGTCGAAGCGCAGCCGCTCACCCCCGGAGACCCGGAAGTCCGCCAGCACGTACCACACGCCGTTGTCCTCGACCACCCGCGGCTCGAACGTCTTCGCCTGCCCGACGATGTTGGTCACGGTGCCTTCCGCAGTGGCGCGCACGCTGGCGGCATCGTCGGCCCGCTGGGCGTTGAGCACCAGCAGCATGCGATTGGCGCTGCGCGTCACCTGCACCGCCCGCGCGGTCTCGGCCGGAATGTCCATGGTCCCGAGCGCGGCATAGTGGATCTCGAAGCCGTCGCGCACCACCGACTGGCCGCCGTTCTCGGCGGCGCAGACTCCGGCGATCGCCAGCAGCAGGGTCATTGCAGTGCAGCGGTAGCGCATCATGCCGCCTCCTTGCGCGATTCGAGCATGTAGACCGCGATCTCGGTGAACAGGTTGGGCGCGAAGCGCTGCAGCCAGCCGTCCTGGTGATCGTGGTTGAGGAGGTTGCGGCGCGTGATGCGCCAGTCGTTCTCCTCGCACAGCACCTCGAAGTCTCGCACTGTGCACAGGTGGATGTTCTCGCTGTCGTACCAGTGTTCCGGCATGGTGCGCGTCAGCGGCATGCGGCCGCGGAGCACGTCGAGGCGGGCCATCCAGTGCCCGAAGTTGGGGAAGGTGACGATGGCGGTGCGCCCGACGCGCAGCATCTCGCCGATCGCGAGGTCGGGGCGCTGCAGGGCCTGCAGGGCCTGCGTCATGACCACGAAATCGAAGCTGCCGGCGGCGTACTGCTGCAGACCGTCGTCGACGTCGCCCTGGATGACGTTGACGCCGCCGCCGATGGCCGCGGCGATCTCGTCCTCGTCGATCTCCAGCCCGTAGCCGGTGACGCCGCGCTCGGCGTTGAGATAGGCCAGCAGGGCGCCCTCGCCGCAGCCCAGGTCGAGGATGTGCGCGTTGGACGGAATCCAGTCGCTGATGAGCGCCAGATCGGGCCGCAGCTTCTCGGGCACGCGCGGTCCCATGGTCAGCATCCGCTTTCCTTGGCGATGCGCGCGAGATAGTCGCCGAGCACGCGGTGGTAGTAGGGGATCGGCATGAGGAAGTCGTCGTGGCCCAGGCTCGACGGCACGCACACGTATGCCACCGGCTTGCGTGCGGCCACCAGCGCCTGGACGATCTCGCGCGAGCGCTCCGGCGAGAAGCGCCAGTCGGCCTCGAAGGCGATCACCAGCGAGCGTGCCTGCACGCGCTCCATGGTCGCGGCCAGGTCGTCGCCGTACTCGCGCGCCGGGTCGAAGTAGTCCAGCGCCTTGGTCATGATCAGGTAGGTGTTGGCGTCGAAGCGCGACACGAACTGCTGACCCTGGTAACGCAGATAGCTCTCCACCTCGAACTCGACGTCGAAGTGGTAGCCGAGGATGTCCGAGCGCCGCATGCGGCCGAATTTCTCGCGCATGGCCTCGTCGGACAGGTAGGTGATGTGCCCGAGCATGCGCGCGAGGCGCAGACCGCGCTCGGGCGTGGTGCCCATCTCCAGATAGCGGCCGGCGTGGAAGTCGGGGTCCGAGAAGATGGCCTGACGGGCGATCTCGTTGAAGGCGATGTTCTGCGCCGACAGCTTGGGCGCGGCGGCGATGATGACGGCATGGCGCACGCGCTCGGGCTTGTCGATGGCCCACTGCATGACCTGCATGCCGCCGAGGCTGCCGCCTACGCAGGCCGCCCAGCTGTCGATGCCGAGCCGGTCGGCGAGCATGGCCTGTGCGCGCACCCAGTCGCGCACGGTGACCATGGGGAAGTCGGCGCCCCAGTGCTTGCCGGTTTCGGGGTCGATGCTGGTCGGTCCGCTGGAGCCCGCGCAGCCGCCCAGATTGTTGAGGCTGACCACGAACAGCCGGTTGGTGTCGATGGGCTTGCCGGGGCCGATGCAGCTGTCCCACCAGCCCGGCTTGCGGTCATCCGGGCTGTGGTAGCCGGCGGCATGGTGATCCCCGGACAGCGCGTGGCAAACCAGCACCGCGTTGCTGCGGTCGGCATTGAGCGTGCCGTAGGTCTCCACCGCGAGATCGAACTGCGGCAGGCTGCGACCGCATTCGAGCTCGATGGCCTCGTCGAAGTGGAGGATCCGTGGTTCGACGATGCCGACCGAGTTGTCGCCTGTGTGCGGACTACCCACCGTCAGCGGAGCACCGGGTGCAGGGGCAGCAGATAGTAGAGCACCTGCAGTACGAGGATGGCGACGAGCGGCGACAGGTCGATGCCGCTGACCGCGGGCACGAAGCGGCGGATGCGTCCCAGAAGCGGCTCGTTGAGGCTCCACAGCACGCTGCCGGCGCGGTTGTTCACGCCCGGGCCGAGCCACGACAGGATCGCCTGCACGAAGATGCTGAAGGTCAGCAGCATCAGGGTCAGCGAGATCACCGATACCAGCCCCAGCCAGAGCGCCTGCACCAGCGCGACGCGGTAGGACAGGATGGCGAATACCGCGTAGATGTAGAGCACGGCCAGTGCGTAGAGCACCAGCAGGCAGGCCAGGTCCCAGCGCTGGTAGCGCGGCACGATCCGCGACGCCGGACCCACCACCGGCTGGGTCAGCCGCCAGACCAGCTGCGACACCGGGTTGAAGAAGTCCGCGCGCACGAGCTGCAGCGCCACGCGCAGGATCAGGACCCACATCGCGAGCTTGAACAGCGTCGAGACGAGGAAGAACAGCGCGTTGTCGACGTTCGAGCTCACCGTGCCGCGTCCTCCGGTGCGGACAGCTCGCGGGCGCGCCGTTCGGCAGCCTGCATCGCGCGCAGCACGAGATCGTCGAGGCCGCCGCCGAGCACGTCCAGCGCCGCGGCGGTGGTGCCGCCCGCCGAGGTCACGCGTGCGCGCAGCTCGCCCGGCGAGGCCCGGTCCTCGGCGAGCAGGCGGCCGGCGCCGATGAGCGTCTGGCGGGCGAGCGACTGCGCGGTGTCGGCGGGCAGGCCCAGCGCGACACCGGCCTCGGCCATGGCTTCGCCGAGCGCGAACACGTAGGCCGGACCGGAGCCCGAGAGCGCGGTGACCGCGTTGATCTGATCCTCGTGTTCCAGCCACGCCACGGTGCCGGCCGCGGCGAGCACGTAGCCGGCGCGTTCGCGCGCGGCATCGTCGACGGTCGCGGGCGCCCAGAGGCCGCTGACACCGGCGCCGAGGCGGGCGGGCGTGTTCGGCATGCAGCGCACCACCGGCGTGCCGGCCGGCAGGCGCGAGCCGAGCCAGTCGCAGGACAGCCCGGCCGCGATCGACACCAGCAGGCTGCCCGGCGGCGGCGGCGTTTCCGCGAGCGCGGCCGCGGCCTGCTGCGGCTTGACCGCGAGCACGACGATTCCGTCGGACGGCAGTGCCGAACCGGGTGCCTGCACGCGGACGCCGTGGCGCGCGCCCAGCGCCGACGCGCGCTCGGCATCGGGCTCGATCACGGTGACGGCGTCGGCGTCGTGACCGGCGGCGACCAGCCCGCCGATGAGGGCGTCGGCCATGTTGCCGCCGCCCAGGAAGGCGATGGGGAGACGCTGCAGGGGGGATTCAGGCACGTGCCGAAGTGGGGCGATCAAAAAATGCATGATAATCGCGCGCCTCATCGGGCTGCAGAGGGCTGCCGGAACCCACAGGAGTCGACGTGTCGCAAGCGGACCCCACCTCCAGGCTCATCGCGCGCTATCGGCAGCGCATCGAGGCCGCCCGCGTCTACGACGTGGCGGTGCGCAGCCCGCTGTCCGACGCGCCCCGCCTGTCCGCGCGCATCGGCAACCAGCTGCTCCTCAAGCGCGAGGATCTGCAGCCGGTGCACTCCTTCAAGCTGCGCGGCGCCTTCAACCGCATCGTGCACATTCCGGAGGCCGAGCGCGCGCGCGGCGTGGTGTGCGCGTCGGCGGGCAACCATGCCCAGGGCGTGGCGCTGGCCGCCCGCACGCTGGGCTGTCCGTCCTGGATCGTCATGCCGCGCACCACGCCGCAGATCAAGATCGATGCCGTGCGCGGATTCGGCGGTCGCGTGGTGCTGCACGGCGATGCCTACGACGACGCCTCGGCCCATGCCGCCAAGATCGTCGAGGAGCGCGGCGCCACCTATATCCCGCCCTACGACGATCCGCTGGTCATCGCCGGTCAGGGCACCATCGCGCGCGAGATCGTCGAGCAGCTCGAGGCCGCGAACGAAGCGCCGCTGGACGCGGTCTTCGTCTGCGTCGGCGGCGGCGGTCTGCTGGCCGGCGTGGCGGCGTACATCAAGGCGGTTTCGCCCGGAACCCGGGTCATCGGCGTGGAACCCGAGGATTCCGATTGCATGGGGCGCGCGCTGGCGGCGGGTCGCCGGGTCAAGCTGCCGCAGGTCGGGCTGTTCGCGGACGGCGTAGCGGTGCGCCAGGCCGGCCGCGAGACCTTCCGCGTGGCGCGCGCCACCGTCGACGCCATGATGACCGTGAGCATCGACGAGATCTGCGCGGCAGTGCGCGACGTTTTCTACGAGAACCGCAGCGTGCCCGAGCCGGCCGGCGCGCTCGCCGTGGCGGGTGCCAAGCGCTGGGCACTCGAGCACGGTGCGCGCGACCAGCGCCTCTGCGCCATCGTGTCCGGTGCCAACGTCAACTTCGACCGCCTGCGGCACATCGCCGAGCGTGCCGAGCTGGGCGATCACACCGAAGCGCTGCTGGCGGTCACCATCCCCGAGCGTCCCGGCGCCTTCCGCGCCTTCTGCCGCGACCTCGGCCGGCACGGCATCACCGAGTTCAACTACCGCTATGCCGACAGCCAGTCCGCGCACATCTTCGTCGGCGTGCGCGTCACCGGCGGGCTAGAGGAAGCCGCCGACCTCGTCGAGCAGCTCCGCGGCAAGGATTACGCCGTCGTCGATCTCTCCGGCGACGAGATGGCCAAGGTGCACATCCGCTACATGGTCGGCGGACGTGCCCCCGGCCTCAGCGACGAGCGCCTGTTCCGGGTCGAGTTCCCCGAGCGCCCCGGCGCGCTGCTGACCTTCCTCAACAAGCTCGGCACCCGGTGGAACGTCTCGCTGTTCCACTACCGCAATCACGGCTCGGCCCACGGCCGCGTGCTGCTCGGCCTGCAGGTGCCGCGCGGGCAGGTGCGCGCGGTTCGGGCACGCCTGGATGCCACCGGGTATCCGTGGTGGGAGGAGAGCGGGAACGCGGCCTACGGGCTGTTCCTGGGGACGGACTGAGGGCGCTGCCGCGTTCCTTGTTGACTCGTGCGTGGTCCCGGGGCCGGTGCCCTCGAAGCTCGGTGCTTGCGTCTTCCTCGTTGACCCGTTCGTGCTCGCAAGTTCGGTAGTTGCCATTCCCGCGTTGATCCGGTGGTGCTCGCGGGTTCCGCGCCACGGAACTTCGGTGCTACCGAGTGATGCCGCTCGACCGGCGCGGGCTACTTTTCTGTTTTGCGACAGAAAAGTTGCCAAAAGAGCGCACCCCGCAGAAGGCGCTCCGGCCCGCCCGCGGGGCGGGACGGAGTCCCGGCGACTGGCGACGCGCTCCGGGGTCGCCGCGGACGGACATCCTGTCCTCCGCGGCTCGGCCGGCCTTCCGTGGCCGGCCGACTCCCTGCGCGCACCACCAGCCGCCGCGCCTCCTGAAGGGGGACATGGTCGGCTCGTTGCTCCGCAACGTCGCCAAAGCCAAGAATCAGCGCCACTCCGTTGCCGCGATGTTGCGAAGCAACCAGCCGTCCAGGGTGCCTTCACGGGTGGCCGGACCGGGAGGCGCGCGCAGTGGGGCTGCGAGACAGGACGTCGAGCAAGGGTGACCAGGACAGGGATGTCCTGTTCACCCGTGCCCCCGAGCACG